>JAGOBQ010000024.1 GCA_017999215.1 Thermoanaerobaculia bacterium | reverse complement strand
GCTACTGGAGACTCGCCGAGAACAACGAAGAGACCGGGGACGAGCCCATCGGGCCCGTCCTCACATCACACCGGGAGGGGGGAGATTCCGGTGCGAACTGAGGGGGAAATTCGGGTGCGACTTGACACCCGTTCCAGGACGCGCTCCGTCAGCGGGTCACGACCCGAGAATCGGGTCACGCTCGGCAGCGCAAGCTCACGGCCGTCGGTGGAACGCACCCGAGGGCGCGGCAGCACGACTCGTCGCCCCCCGAGCGTCAGCTCCGCGCTGGCGAAGCCCCAATGATCGGCTGCCCGATTGACCTGGTGTCGTCCCTTCGCTCCCGCAATCGCTGCGGCCTCCTCCGCGAAGATCATGCGGACGGCTTCGGCGCCGCTGTCTGTCACGAATTCACGCAGCAGCGCTTTGGAGAGAACGGCTCCCCGCACCAGCGGCAGCAGCTGCTGCTCCATCGTGACCGGGGCTTGCGTCCCGGGCCCCTTCTCTGGTCTTCGCGGCATCGGCGGCTCCTTCTCCCGTGCAACCACGGGCTGTTACGCACCGGCCATTGTCGGCCGGCAAGGAGCCGCCCCTCTTCATTCGAAGTTCAACAGCACCCGGGACACGCCCCAAAGATTGAGCATGGGGCGCCCCCGGTTTTCTTGGACACTGAAGAGGAGAAGATAGGGTGATCCAAGAGAGGCGCCTGATGACGAACGAACGAACGGAGAGGAACGGGGGGTCTGGGGCCACGGAGGGAGCCCGTAGGGCGACCGGAGCGGCCCCAGGCGCGGCGCCGGTCGGGCCGCTGGGCCCCGGGCAGCGCTGGAGCCTGACGCGCAAGCGCGAGGTGGCGCTGCGACTGCTTCGGGGCGAGCCCGTAGAGGCTCTCTCTCGCGAGCTGGGTGTGGGGATCCACCGGCTGGAGAAGTGGCGGGAGAAGGCCCTCCTGGGCATCGACAACGGCTTGCGGGAACGAACCGGCGATCCAGTCAACGAGGAGTTGAATGCCGCGGTCAAGCGGGTCGGGGAACTCTCGATGGAAGTCGAGCTTCTGAGAGAGAGAGGTGCCGCAGGAACGACCCTTTGGCCTTCCGGAGATCGAAACGATGAGCGCGGCGATCTCCCCGGCCACCGGCCGGCCGTACGGAGTCGAAAGGGTGTGCCAGGTCTTCGAGTACCCCCGCTCGAGCTGCTACAACCGCCAGGCGGTCGAGCGCATCCCCGAGGCGGAACGGCCAGTGCTGCTCAAGCGCGGACCGAAGACCCCGCTGTCGGACGAGGAGCTTCTCGTCGAGATCCGGGACGACCTCGAGGCGTCGCCTTTTCAGGGGAAGGGCCATCGGAAGGTCAGGGCCCGGCTGAAGGTCCTCAAGGGCATCCGCGTCTCGAACAAGCGCGTCCTGCGCCTGATGCGAGAGAACCGGCTGCTCTCGCCGTACCGCGGACGGATCAGACAGCCGCTCGAGCATGACGGCACGATCGTGACCGACGCCCCGAACGTGATGTGGGGAACCGACGGAACTCGGATCCTCACGCTCGATGAAGGCTGGGTCTGGCTCTTCGCGGCCGTGGAGCACTGGAACGCCGAGTGCGTCGGCTGGCATGTCATCAAGGACGGGTCCCGCTACCAGGCCCTCCAACCCATCGCGATGGGCCTGCAGGAGCTCTTCGGTTCCCTGGGATCCGATGTCGCGCGCGGGCTGGCCCTCCGAATGGACCACGGCACGCAGCACCTCTCCGATCACTTCCTGAACCAGATCCGGTACTGGGGCATCACGCCCAGTTTCGCCTTCGTTGAGCAGCCCCAGACCAATGGCGTCGCCGAACGCTTCAACCGCACCCTGAAGGAACAGGCCATCTACGGCCGCGTCTTCCGCAACGCCGACGAGGTCCGCCTCGCCGTCGCCGATTTCGTTACCCGCTACAACAACCACTGGCGTCTCGAGAAGCTCGGCTACCTAACGCCCGCCGAAGCTCGCGCCGCCCTCATTCAGCCGCTCGCTGCGTGACACAATCGTGTGTCCAGGGGGCCGGGCGCGTAACAGGAGGTTCACTGATGCGCATTAGAGCGCGCTCTACTTGCCGTCGCGTTCTGTCGGCCGTCGGCTGCGCGGTGTCGATCACAGCGCTTCCTGTCGCCGCACAGTCGATAGCGGTGCTTCATTCATTCGCAACCCAGGAACAGCTTCCCCACGGACTGATCCAGGCCAGCGACGGCAACTTCTACGGGACAACGAGTTATGGGGGAGCGAACGGTCTCGGCAGCGTCTTCAAGGTCACGCCGACAGGAACCCTGACGACGCTCTACTCTTTCCGGGGAGTCGACGGGTCATTCCCGCAGGCCCACGACCTCGTTCAAGGAGTCGACGGGAACCTCTATGGGACGACGTCCAGGGGCGGACCGGGCGATGACGGCACGGTCTTCAAGATCACCCCGGAGGGCATCCTGGCGACGCTCCACTCTTTCAATGGGGTCGACGGGTCGTTCCCGAATGCCAACCTCGTGCAAGGAACTGACGGAAACTTCTACGGCACGACAGCCTTCGGCGGCGATCGAAGTATAAGTGTCAACGGGTACGGCACAGTCTTCAGCATCGCGCCAACCGGGGCGCTGACGACGCTCCACTCCTTCTCGTGGGGCGATGGAGCGATCCCGGGCACAGGCCTCGTGCAAGGAACCGACGGACGCTTCTACGGGACGACGTCTCTGGGCGGCGCGAACGGACACGGAACGTTCTTCAGGATGGAGCCCGACGGAATGCTCACAACGCTCCGTTCCTTTGCGGTGGACGCGGAATTGCCGAATGACGGCCTCGTGAAGGGCGCCGACGGGAGTTTCTATGGGACGACAACCGACAGGGTCTTCAAGATCACGCCGACAGGAACCCTGACGACGATTGTTTTTGGCCTAGGTCCTCCCGGCGGGAATCAATCAGAGGGCGGTATCGCATTGGGAAGCGATGGGGACCTCTACGGAACGACGTCTGCCGGCGGAGACAATGTCGCCGGTACGGTCTTCAAGGTCACACCAGATGGGCTGCTGACGGTACTCCATTCCTTCGCCTATGACGACGGGGCCTTTCCCCGCGCGGGCCTCGTGCAAGGGACGGACGGGAGCTTCTATGGGACGACGACTCAGGGCGGCACGGGCGGTAGCGGCACTGTCTTCAAGATCACTCCGTCGGGGGCGCTCACCACGCTCCTCTCGTTCGCAGGGAGCGAGGGGTCGGATCCGTACGCCGGCCTCCTGCAAGGAACGGACGGGAACTTCTACGGGACGACGACTCAGGGCGGCACGGGCGGCAGCGGTACTGTCTTCAAGATCACGCCGTCGGGGGCGCTCACGACGCTTCACTCGTTCACAGGGAGCGACGGAGCAAATCCGCATGCCGGCCTCGTTCAAGGAACCGACGGGGACTTTTATGGAACGACTCGCTTCGGTGGCACGAACTCCTTCGGCACGGTCTTCAAGATCACGCCGTTGGGGGCGCTTACGACCCTTCACAGGTTCACGCATCAGGACGGGGCAGGTCCGTATGCCGGCCTCGTTCAAGGAACCGACGGACACTTCTACGGGACGACGACCGGAGGCGGGGACTTCAAATTCCCCCGCGGCACTGTCTTCAAGATCACGCCGTCGGGGGCGCTCACGACGCTTCACTCGTTCACACGGAGCGAGGGAGCAAATCCGTGGGCCGGCCTCGTTCAAGGAACCGACGGGGACTTCTACGGAACGACGTATAGGGGGGGGGCAAGCGGGTTCGGCACGGTCTTCAGGATCACGCCGGCGGGGGCGCTGACGACGATCTCCTCGTTTGCCGGCAGCAACGGGAGGTACCCGTACGCCGGCCTCGTGCAAGGAACCGATGGGAACCTCTACGGGACGACGAACATGGGAGGTACGAGCGATTACGGGACGGCCTTCAAGATCACGCCGGCAGGGGCGCTGACCACGCTTCACTCCTTCGCGTATGCCAGCGACGGAGCATATCCGTATGCCAACCTCGTGCAAGGAACTGACGGAAGCTTCTCCGGAACGACGTATCAAGGAGGAACGGGGGGCGGATACGGAACGGTCTTCAGGATCACGCCGGCCGGCACATTGGCGACGCAAGAGATGTTCCGGTTTGTCGACGGGGCATATCCACGCGGCGGCCTAGTACAGGGAGCCGACGGGAACTTCTACGGGACTACGTCTCGTGGTGGGGCCGGTCGCGGTGGGATCGCGTTCCGTCTGACGCCAGGCCCGGCGCCTTCTCCCACGGTGACAAGCGTCTCCCCTGCGAGCGGACCCGTTTGGGGCGGGACGGTCGTGACGATTTCAGGGTCGGATTTCCAGCCAGGCGCAACGGTGACTTTCGGGGGTACGGCCGCTACCACGGTCAAGGATTTCTCGATGACGACGATCTACGCCCTCGCACCCGTCCACGCGGCCGGGGCCGTGACCGTGACCGTGACGAACCCCGACTCTCAGTCGGGCAGCAGGGCGTCGGCCTTCACGTATGCGTGTTTGCTTACGACACCTCTTTTCGCCGCACCTTTGACCGTCGAAGCCGGCTCGCCGAACCGGACCGCGAGCGTCCCGCTCCATGCAGGATCAACCTACTTATGGACGATTGAAAACGGCACGATCACCGCGGGACAGGGAACGAGCCAAATCACCTTTACGGCGGGAGTCGGCGGAACGCCGTTGACGCTCTCCGTGACGGAGCAGAATGCGTGCGGTTCCGTGTCGGGTAACGCGACGATCACAGTCACGGCTGGCTCCGCGGTCTTCCTGCCCGTCGTCCTCGACAACGTGGCGGGCTTGGGAGGCAGCCATTACACGACAGAGCTTACGCTGGCCTCGAAGGCGACGACCGCGATCCAGATCAATCTCCTCTACACCGCCTCGGTAGGCTCGGGCACAGGTACTGTCTCCGTCACGCTAGGCCCCGGCGAGACCCGCATCATCCCGAACACCGTCGCCTTCCTGCGCTCGCAGGGCCTCTCGATCCCCACGAGCGGCAGCGTCATCGGCACCCTCTTGGCCACGTTCGATAGCTCTTCCAGCGCCCCATTCATCGGCGCGCGCACCTTCACGACCGCAGGGGGCGGCACGTTCGGGCTCTTCTATCCGGCCGCCGCCTCCACGACCACCACCGCCACGCTCGTGGGCCTCCAGCAGAACGACGCCCAGCGCTCCAACCTAGCTCTTGTTAACACCGGCGGGACACCCATTACGCTCCACGTGCAGCTCTTCGGGCCGATGGGCGAAGACCTCGGCACTCTGCTCGACCAGAGCCTTCCTCCCTACGGCTGGACGCAGATCAACCAGCCGCTCGAAGGCAAGGCCGCCTCTGGACGGGCCGTCGTCTCCGAAACCGCAGGCACCTCACCCTTTACCGCCTACGCCGTGCTCAACGACGCTGTCACCTCCGACGGCTCGTTCATACCGCCTCTCATCGCGGGCGTTCCCGGTCCTGGCGATCGCCTCTTGCCGATCGTTCTCGACGTCTACGGGCTGGGCGGCACCCACTACACCACTGAGCTCACGCTCGCCAACCTGACGAGCAGTCCGCTGCCGGTGACATTCGTCTATAGGGCCTCCCTCGGGAGCGGCTCGGGTCTGGCCACGCTGACGCTGGCCCCGGGCCAGCAGCGGATCGTGCCGGACGCCATCGGATTCCTCCGTTTGCAGGGACTGGCCATCCCCAACGACGGCAGCAGCGTAGGCGGCTCACTTCTTGCCCTGCTGCCATCCGGTACAGCGCCCTCGGCCTTCGCCGTCGGGGCCCGGACCTTCACGCCGGCCTCCTCGGGCGGCGGTGCTTTCGGGCTCTACTACTCTGGTCTGACGCTCGGGGAGTTGGCCACCTCCGTGGCGTACGTCAACGGCCTGCAGCAGAACGATGCCCAGCGCTCCAACCTCGCCGCCGTCAACCGCGGCGACGCCTCCGACTCGATCACGCTGAAGGTCAGCTACTTCGACGGGGCTGGCGTTGCGCTCGGCACGCCGACGACGGTGACCCTCGCGCCCGGCCAGTGGACGCAGTTCAACCAGCCACTCCAGGTCCTCTCAGCCACCTGTGGATTCGCCAAGATCGAGAAGACGTCCGGCAACTCCCGCTTCGTGGCCTACGGGGTTCTCAATGACGCCGTCACTTCCGATGGAAGTTTCATCCCCATGAGCTTCTGAGCCCAACCGAGTAGCGGAAAGGTATCGATGATAAGTGGGGTGGCACCCTTCAGCGAAAGTGGACGTGTGCCACGCAACCGCTTCGGTCCGAAGAGGATCCGGCCTGAGAACAATTCGAAGTTCTCAGATTCTGACCAGAGATTGGTTCGCGCAGCCGACCGATCGCGGAGCCACTTGACCTCCCCCGCTAACTCGATGAGGGAAAGCGGCTAACAGCAGGCGCCGGCCCTTGTGGCCGGCGTTTCGCGTTTGAGGGCCGGAGCTGGCACAGGGTTCACCGAGCGAGCTCTCAGCGCCGGCCGAGCATTCCTGTCTCGAGATACGTGCGCAGCTGGTCCCGCGCGGCGACGACGTCGTCGTGCTCGAGGGACGACTCGATGAAGACGATGCGGCTCTTCCGGAGGAGGTCAGCGGTCACGGCGCTCTCGGCGACCTCCGCAAAGGGAACCCCCCAGGCCCGCAGGTCGTCGATGAAGTCGAGCGTCCGTGTGCGCGTCCCGCCGCCGGGGGTGTGGATGACGACCAGCCGTCCCCGTGAGTGCTCGACCCACCAGGCGAACTTCTCCAGCTCCCCGTACAGGGCGTCGAAGAGGTAGACCTCGCGGACGTTATCCGTCAGCCCGCCCCTGAGGAGGATGAACGAGATCACGCGGTAGGCGCCGCTGTGCCCCGCGAGGACGATCGAGCCGGGGCGGGGCTTCTCGATCACGCCCCGCTCCTTCAGCGTCGCGAGGACGTCGGCCACGAGGCTCGAGAAGACGCCCGCCTCCTCCAGCTTCCCGCCGAAGGAGTCGGGGGCGTCCTTCGCCCCTTCGGCGAGGACGAGGACCGCGTTGACCCCGCTCGCGGCGAGCTGCTCGGCGATCCGGAACGTCGCGAGCGTCCGGTCCACGGCGTTCCTCCAGCCGTGGAAGTAGAAGACGAGGTCGGTGGTTTCCCCGGGACGGAGGCCTTTCGGAACGAAGATGACGACGGTCCGATCGCCGTAATGCGGGTCCGCCGGGTAGGTCTTCCCCTCGTAGACGTAGCCGCTCGCCCGCTTCGAGTGCGGGAACATCGTGTGATCGGAGGTCGTGACGATCGTCGTTCCGAGCGCGGCGTAGCGTTCGGCGAGCGGCTGAGCGAGGAGAGGCAGCGGGCTCAGGAGGAGCAGTGCCAGCACGGCGGGTCGCATCCTTCTCAGGCTAGCCCCTTTCCGGCTCCCCCTCGAGGGCTTCGGTCGGACTTCGCGGTCCGCCGGGCGTGGCGTCAGACCTGCTTCAGGGGGAGCCAGATCTCCGTCCGGAGCTCCTCCGGCGTCACCTGGTCGGGGCTGTTCAGGTAGACCTCGAAGGAGGGTTCGTCCCGCAGTCGCTCGCCGCTGGCCGGAAGCCAGGTGCCGAAGATCCCATCGTAGGTCGCCCGAAGGCCCTCGTAGGCGCCTTCGTGGAGGAAGACGGCGTACCGGCCGCCCGCGATCGTCTTCCGGCCGACTTCCCCTTCCTCCTTCACGTCGCGGTCGAAGGTCAGGCACGCGTCGTAGCGGAACCTCGACTCGTCAGTGACACGTGGGTCGTCGTGGGAGATGCCGATCATCCGCGCGGCCGGTCCGAGGAGGCCGCGCGGCCCCGCGAATGCGCAGAGGACGCTGAAGGCGTCCGCCGCCGCCTGGTAGTACGGGCCCGTCCGCCGGACGAAGAGGACGGGGATGGGGTCGATCGTTCGGGCCTGGGGGGTCATCATGGGAATCTCCTGGTCGGTCAGCGGCGCGAGGGGCCTCGCGCCTCGAGGCGGGACGGGCTCGCGCCGCTTCCGGTACTCGGTCGGGCTGACGCCGAAGAGTGCGGCGAAGGCCCGGGTGAACGCCGAGGGGGTCTCGTAGCCGGCCCCCAGGGCGATGTCGGTGACGGGGGCTCCGTGATGGAGGAGCTGCTGGGCCGCGCGCTCGAGGCGCAGCCGGCGGATGAACGCCGCGAGCGACTCGCCGGTGAAGGCCGCGAAGATGCGATGGAAGTGGAAGGGGGAGAAGCGCGCGACGCGGGCGAGCTCCTCGAGGGTCGTCGACTCGCCGAGACGGGCCTCGACGTGGAAGATGACGCGGTTGACCCGCTCCCTGTAGTCCTCGCGCGTTGCGTCCTTCGCAGCCATTCGCTCCCCTCTCCCGACAGGAATACCGCCTTCGGCAGCGCCTCCGCTTTCCCGTCCTTGCTATCTTGGCGCTTCGTCATCCGGCCGGCCCGGATGGGTCGACGGGAGGAGGATGGACATGGGCTCTTCGGACCCGCGCCCCGGGGACGCGTCGCCGCGGCTCTACGGCGACCTCGCCGAGTGGTACCCGCTCCTGACGCCCGTGGTGGACTACGTCGAAGAGGCGGCGTTCTACCGCCGGCTCTTCGAGACGCACGCGGCGCAGCCGCCCCGGACCCTCCTCGACCTCGGCTGCGGCGCCGGGCACGTCGCGTTCCACCTGAAGGCCTCTCTCGAGGCGACGCTCGTCGACCTCTCGCCCGCGATGCTCGCGCTCAGCCGGCGTCTCAACCCGGAGTGCGAGCACGTCGAGGGCGACATGCGGAGCGTGCGGCTCGGGCGCCTGTTCGACGCCGTCCTCCTCCACGACGCGGTCTCCCACATGACGACGCGCGACGACCTCGCGGCGGCGGTCGCCACCGCGTTCGCCCACACCGCGCCGGGAGGGGTCGCGCTCTTCCAGCCCGACTGCGTGACGGAGACGTTCGCGGAAGGGAGCGGCACGGGCGGGAGCGACGGCGGCGGGCGGGGCCTGCGCTACCTCGAATGGCGCTTCCGGCCCGACCCGGAGGCCGAGCGGTTCGTCGTCGAGATGGCCTGCCTCCTGCGCGCGGCGAGCGGAGAGGTGACCGTCGCCCACGACCGGCTCGAGATGGGGCTCTTCCCGCGCGCGTTCTGGCTCGAGACGCTCGCCGCGGCCGGCTTCGAAGCGAGCGTCGTCCCGCTCGAGCACTCGACGGCGGCGGGCTACGAGGTCTTCGTCGGGAGTCGCCCCGGATTCTGAACGTCGCCGGGCGCGCGGAGCGCGGCGCCGGCGGGTTCGTTCGTGCGGAACGCGCGCACCGACGCGTACGTGACCGGGCGCCCGGACGCGTCCGCCGAGACGGTGCGCCGGTGAACGTCGTGGCCGGGCTGAGCGGCCGCGCCCGGCGCCCGTTCGTCCGGCCCGGGAGCGGGGCGCGGGTCTCTCAGCCGGCCATCTTCTTCAGCATGTGGTCGATGACCTCGGAGTGCTCCTTCTGCGGGCTGAAGAGGATGATCTCCGCGTCCGAGGTCACCTTCACCGTATGCCCGGGCGGCCAGAAGAAGAGGTCGCCGCCCGCCGGGAGCTCGCGCGTGCCGTCGGCGAAGGTGACGGTCAGCTCGCCCTGCAGGACGTAGCCCCAGTGGGGCGCGTGGCAGAGGTCGCCCGCGAGCCCCTGGAGGAGCGGAGCGATGTCCGTTCCCGCACCGAGCGAGAAGTACTCGCCGCTGATCGGGCCGTACCCCGTCGCGTCGCCGAAGTCCGTCTTCTGCCGGGCGACGGCGCCCGGGACGTCGATTCGAACCGGTATGTCTCTCCTGGCGATTCGCATGGTCGTTCCCCTTTGCGGTCGTGAGGGCGCTGCCTGGTTCGAGCGGGTGATCGGTCTTCACCCCACCGGGCCGAGGCCCAGCGCCACCCGCCCGCTGAACGTCGTCTGCCGGGCGCGCGGGAGGGGGTGGAAGAGGCACCCGTGGACGTCGCGGTAGAGCCGTTCGAGGTCCGAGCTCCGGGTGTAGCCGACGCCCCCCGTCGCCTCGATCGCGAGGCGCACCGTCGCGATGAGGGCGTCGGAGGCCACCGTCTTCCGCGAGAGCGCGCGGGCCGCGAAGACGTCGGTATTCGGGAATCGGAGGTCCTCCGCGTCGCGGAACATGGCGTCGACGACGTCGACCGCCGTCGTGTGCGCGTTGAGCATCTCGCCGAGGAGCTGGAGGAGGTGCGGCTCGCTCCGCCCCTTCGCGGCTTCGATCGCACGGTCGACGGCCGCGTCGGCGATCCCGACGTAGGCCGCGAGAATGAGCGGCATCGCCGCGCCGAGGATGACGTTCCAGACCGGGTGCCAGACGTCGGCGGGGCGATCGAGCGACACGGCCGCGTCGGGGACGAAGGCTTCCTCGAGGACGACGGTGTGGGAGCCGGTCGCGCGAAGGCCGAGCGTGTCCCAGGTCTTCTCGATCGTCACGCCTTCGGCCGACGTCGGCAGGGCGAAGTGGAGGACGCGTGGCCCTCCGGGGGCGTCGTCCCATCGGACGCTCGTCACGAGGAGCTGGCCCGCCTCGCACCCGCTCGCCGGGGACTTGCGGGCGCTGACCCGCCAGCCGCCCTCGACCTTCCGGGCGCGGCCGTTCGAGCCGATCCAGTCGGAGGCGCCGGTGCTGATCAGGACGGCCCGGTCGCCGGCCACCTTCCGGAAGAACGCCGCGACGTCCATCCCCTGGTGGTGCCGCCAGACCTGGGCGGCGACGAGGTGCATGTGCATCGAGAGCGCAACCGCCGTCGCCCCGTCGTGCCTCCCGAGCTCGCGCAGGAGCCGGCCGACCTCGGCGTGCGACGCCCCGCCGCCGCCGGCCTCGACCGGAACGAGGGCGGCGGTCACTCCGCTCGCCCGGAACCTCTCGAACGCCTCGTGGCAGATCTCGCCGAGGCGGTCGCGCTCCGCCGCGTCCCTCTTCAGCGTTTGGCC
Source organism: Thermoanaerobaculia bacterium (assembly GCA_017999215.1). Taxonomy (GTDB): domain Bacteria; phylum Acidobacteriota; class Thermoanaerobaculia; order UBA5066; family UBA5066; genus UBA5066. The sequence continues at coordinate 6,145 of JAGOBQ010000024.1, read as the reverse complement.
GATCTCGCGGGCGAGCCCGACCCAGTCGGCCCCGGTCTTCGTCGCTCCGGGGTGCGTTGTCGTCGTCATGTCGACAGGATGGGGACGTCTTTCGCCGGCGGCCAGTTCAAAAACAAGACCGATCCGGTCCAGAATGCGGACCGAACCGACCGGCCGCGAGGTGACGACGTGAGCGAACGAAAGTCCGGCTACGGTCAGTACTGCCCCATCACCCGCGCGCTCGACCTCCTCGGCGAGCGCTGGACGCTCCTGATCGTGCGGGACCTCCTCGTCGGCACGACCCGTTTCAACGACCTCGCGCGCGGCCTGCCGGGGCTCTCGCGAAGCCTCCTGTCGCTGCGGCTCCGCCAGCTGGAGCGGGCCGGCGTCGTCGAACGAGCGAACGGCGAGTACCTCCTCACCGCGGCGGGGCGCGAGCTGGAGCCGATCGTCTTCGGTCTCGGCGTCTGGGGCGCGCGCTGGTCCTTCGGCGACCCGCGCCCCGACGAGCTCGACGCGGAGCTCCTGGTCTGGTGGATGCACACGCGGCTCGACGCCTCCGGGTTCCCGGGGAGACGCCAGGTCTTCCGCGTCCGATTCACGGACGACGCGCGGCCGTTCTGGATCGTCGTCGAGGCGGGCGGCCCCTCGGTCTGCCACGTCGACCCGGGCTTCGAGACCGACGTGACGATCACGTCCGACGTCGCGTCGCTCTACCAGGTCTGGCTGGGTCGCCTCCCGCTCGAGGACGCGGTCCGGTCGGGCCGCGTGTCGTTCACAGGGCCGGTCGCGCTCACGCGCCGGATGCCTGCGGTCCTCCGCCTGAGCCCGGTGGCCGAGGCCGTGCGCTCCGCGTAGCTACTCGTCCCGCCCGCCGGGGGGCGGGAAGAGGCCCTTCGGACGGTCGAGGTCGACCCGCGCGACGTCGGCCCAGGGAACGAACTCCGGAGCGGGGCGGTCCGCGGCGAAGACGAGGAGACCGGCGTTCCTCGCCCCGAGATCGCCGGCGAGTTCGAGGCGCAGCTCCTCCCCGCCGTGGAGGGTGACCCGGGCGCGGGGCTCGCCGGTGTCGGCGGGCGCCGGGAGGACGATCGAGGCGACGAGCCCGAACGGCAGCATGTAGTCGACGCCCGCCGACGGCGCGTCGAGCGTCTCCGTACTCTCGCTCTCGTCGAGGTCGTAGACGAGGCGACCCGAGAGGCGGCGGCCGTCGCGCACGGAGACGCTCCCCGAGAGCGGCTCTCCCGGCGGGAAGTCGCCGTAGGCGGGTCCGCTGCCGCCCGGGACGAAGTCGACGCGCTCGAGGGCCTCCCACGGGACGAGGACGCGGCCGTAGCGGGGGTCGTCGACGTACGTTCCACGGCCGCCCCAGCCGCGCTCGGGCGCCCGGGCGAGCGACAGCTGCCGGCCGTCGTGGTGCGTCACGAGGAGGACGGCCCCTTCGCGCCGCTCGAGGGAGCGGATCGCGTCGAACCGGACTCTCCGGACGCCCTCCGCGGTCCGCCCCGGCAGCTCGTCCGTGCCGACGCAGCTCTCCCGGTCCCACTGGAGGTAGCCGCGGAACGAGCCCTGCGCGGTCCGGACCGTCCCCTGGAGGCGCGTGGGGACCCGTCCGGTGCGCGGGCCGGGGAGGAGCTCGATGACGCGGATCCGCGCGGAGTCGAGGTCGGCCACGCCGCGCCGCGGGTCCCACACACGGACCCCGTCGTCGAAGTCGCTCGCCTCGAGCCGGTCGAGGTCGACGACGGTGCCGCTCTTCAGCGTCACCCGCACCTTCCCGCCGTGCGCCTCGATCCGCGAGAGGTCGCCGAGACGCGCCATGAAGAGCCGGACGAAGCTGACCGGGCGCTCGCGGCGGCCGAGCTCCAGCCCGAAGACGGAGAAGCCGCGGCGCTCGCGGGGGAGCCGGTCGGGAGGAACGTGGCGGACCCAGGCGTTCTCGACCTTCCGGCCGTTGAAGGCGTCGCTCCAGAACGCCTCCTGATCGCCTCCGAAGCGGAGCCGCCCTTCCCACGTCGCGCCCGTCAGCGTCGTGACGCGGCCGTGGAGGAAGCCCTGCGCGTCCCGCTCCTCCATCGGCTCCGCCGTTGCGGAGGGCGTCGGTATCGTCGGCGTCGCGCGCGGCGAGGAGCCGGGCGCAACGGCCCCGCGACGGACGACGAAGACGAGGGCGAGCAGGAGGAGCGCGGCGGCGAGGACCCCGCCGGCGAACCGGGCTTTCGTCATGTTCGGCTCTCCGGCGGCGGCTGGGGCTGATGCGTGGATCGCGTCGCCCGGTCCATTCGGCGACGGGAGATTACTCCCGCGGCGGAGCACGGCCGGCCCGGCTGCGGCTCCGCGGTCCCTCCACCGGACCCGCGCCCGCCGGAGCGGCCGGCCTCGCCTCTTGACCGAGAGGGACGTTCGCCCAGACTAGGAGAGGCGCGATGGGGACACGCGGGACGTGCACCGCGCCGGAGAGGGGCTGCGTTCGTGGGATCCGAACAGGGGAACGACTCCGCCGCGCCGACGCCGAGCCAGGAGCGGCTCGACGCCCTCCGCGCCGCCGAGCACCCGCGCTGCTTCCTCTGCGGCCCCGACAACCCCGCCGGGCTGAAGCTGAAGTTCCGGGTCCAGCCCGACGGCTCGGTCGCCGCGTTCTTCCCGTGCCGCGAGGTCTTCCAGAGCTATCCGGCGACGCTCCACGGCGGGATCGTCGCCGCGCTCCTCGACGCCGCGATGGCGAACGCCCTCTTCTCGATCGGGGTCGTCGCCGTGACCGCCGAGCTCGACGTCCGCTACCGCGCGCCGGTCGTCCTCGAGCGGGGCGTCGTCGTCCGTGGCCGGGTCGAGAAGACGACGGCCCACCCTCTCTACTACGTCCGCGGCGAGGTGGAGCAGGACCGGAAGGTCGTTGCCCGCGCCTCGGCCCGATTCCTCGTCCGCGACGCCGTGTAGGGCGCCCGGCCGGAGACGTCAGGGCGCCGGGAAGAGCGCGAGGTAGCGCGCCGTCACCCCCGCGTCGAAGAGGACGAGGAGGAGGACGGCCGCGGCGGCGACGAGGCCCCGTCCGGTAAGGCGCGCGAGCCCGCGCGCCGGGATGCGCTCGAGTCCCCGCGCCGCCGCGAAGGCGAGGACCGGGAAGAGCGGGAGGTAATACCGCGCGTGCATGCCTCCGAGGCGCTCCGTGGCGAGATAGCCGTCCCGCGCCCACGCGAGGTTGACGAGGAGCGTCCCGGCGAGCGCGACGGCGCCGGCCTGGACGAGGTCGTCGAGCGGGGCTTCGGCGGCGCCGTCCGAGCGCCGACGTCGCAGGAGCCCGAGCGCCGCGAGGAGCGCGGCGAGGGCCGGCCCGGCGAGCGTCGGGAGCGGGCCGACCGGGAGCCAGACGTGCGCGATGAGCGAGAGCCACGTCGAGCCGAAGACCTTCAGGAGCTTCATCGCCCACGGGACGACGGCGAGGCGCGACGCGCCCGGCGCGTCCACGAAGGCCGAGCGGGCGAACGCCTCCGGGTCGACGACGTCCAGCGAGGGGACCGGCGTGCCGTAGCGGAGGAGGATCGGGACGTAGTGGAGCGCCGGGAGGAGGAGCCACGAGAGGAGCGCGAGGAGGAAGCGGGGATCCCGTTCCCAGCGGACGGTGCGCCGCGCGAGGGCGAGAGCCGCCGCCACGGCGAGGAGGACGAGGAGGCCGGCCGTCGCCTTCGAAAGGAGCGCGAGCGCGAGGCCCGCGCCGACGAGCGCTCCGGTCGCCCCGCCGGCGCGCCCCTCGAGGAGGCGCGCGAGGCCGAGGAGCGCGAGGCCGCCGGCGAGGAAAGCGAGGACGTCGTTGTTCACGGCGGAGCCGACGAAAGCGAGCGGCGGCACGGTCGCGATCGTCGCCGCGAAGAGAGCATGCGCCGGGAGCGGCGCCGCGCGCCGGAAGCCGAGCCACAGGAAGAGCGCGGCGGCGGCCGCGAAGAGCGGCGCCGAGAGAGCGCGCAGCCGGCGGGTCGCCGCGTCCAGCGTCCCGGCGGGAATTCCGCCCGTGGCGCGCGCGAGGCCGCGGAGGAGGTGGTAGTAGGCGGGCGGATGTGCGAGGTACGACGGCTGAGCTCCGAAGCGCCCGTCCGCCTCGAGGAGGTGCATCTCCTCGTAGCGCGGGAGAAGCGCCCCCGACGCCTCGAGCCACGCGACGTAGGAGACGTGGACAGGCTCGTCGGGCGGGACGCCGGGCGGGACGCGCTCGCGGAAGAGAGCCGCCTTCCCGAGGATCCAGACGAAGGCGAGGAGGTAGACCGCCGCGACGGCGGCGCTCCTCCGGGGCCGGTCCGCGGGCCCGTCGATCATCGCGTCGGTCAGGCCGGCGAGGCCCCTGCGAGCGCCGACCGGAGGTGGGCGAGCGTCGCCTCGGCGGCCGCCGCGAGATGCGGCGTCGGCCCGGCGAACGGGTGGACCGCGCCGAAGGTGTGCCCCGCCCCGTCGAGCGGGAGGAGCCGGGCGGGTCCCGCCGCCGCCGCGAGAAGGTCATTCGCCTCGTCGAAGGCGACCGTCGGGTCGGCCGTCCCGTGAACGAGGAGCCACGGAACGGCGAGGCGCCGGGCCGCCGCGGAGAGGTCGAGGCGGGCGAGGTTCGCGAGGACGTCGTCCAGGAACGCGACCCCCATCGGGAGCTTCTGCCCCGTACGCGAGTTGACGACCTCGAAGACCCCGGTCCGCCGCCACTCGGCGAGCGCCGCCTCGTCGGCGATCCGGTCGAAGTGCGAGACCGCGGCCCAGGTGACGAGCGCCTTCGCCTCGGGGCGCTCCGACCCGCCGAGGAGGGCGATGCCGCCGCCGCGGCTGTGCCCGAGGAGGCCGAGCCGCGCCCCGTCGAGCGAAGGATCGATCGCCCCCGACAGGGCCGCATCCAGGACCGTGTCGAGGTCGTCGCGCTCGATCGAGAGGGTGTTCGAGCGGAAGGCGTCGAGGTCCTGGATGTCGCCGTCCGCCGCCCGGACGCCGTTGCGCGAGAAGTTGAAGTGGAGGGCCGCGAGCCCCGCCTCCGCGAGGCGCGCGCCGAGCCAGGGGTGGAATCCCCAGTCCTTGAAGCCCTTGAAGCCGTGACAGCAGACGACGACGGGGTGCGGGCCGGAGCCGTCGGGGAGGCGGAGGTCGCCGTGGATCGAATCGCCGAGCCGGCTCGCGAGGGTGAAGCGGCGGTGGATCACCGCGCGATTGTGGCTCACGCGGACGGGAGGAAGACGCGCAGGTCGAGCCCGTCGTCCGGAGCGGGGAGCGCGACGGCGCCGCGGACGCCGGGCGTCAGGATCTCGAACGCGACGGGCGCGCCGGCGTCGAAGGAGACCTCGGCGACGGGGAGGCGCGAGAGGTTCGTCAGGAGGAGACCCTGCGTCGGATGGACGACGTGGCACTCCTCCATCGCCCCGAGCCCTTCGGAGCGGCGGAGCGTCTCGAGCGCGGCGAGGGAGCGGCGCGCGGCCTCGGCGTCGACCGCGTCGACGGCGCGGCGGATGCGCGTCGCGAGCTCTCCGAGCCGGGCCGCGGCGAGCTCCCCCTTCGGGATCGAGGCCTTCGCGAGGGCGACGGCGTTGCCGAAATAGGCCGGGCCGGTCGAAGGAAGGAGCCGTCGGAAGTCGACCGGGCAGCTGACGTACGTCTCGAGCGACGGGTCGTCGCCGGACCACGCCGCGAGGCGCGTCTTCCAGAGCCAGGCGGCGGCGGTGTCGTTGTGCGAGAGGCGCAGGGGGTTCCCCTCCTGCGCCTCCGCGTGCCGCGCGACGAGCTCGGCCCGCGAGAGGACGTGGCGGTGGATCGTCAGGTGCGCACGGTCGACCTCGGGGCGCGGGCCCGCCCGGAAGAGGCCGGCGGCGTCGGCCGCGTCCCCGTCCGGCGCCCCGTCGAGGCCCGCGGCGAGCGCGGCGCGGTCGTGCGTCGGAGGGAGGATCGGCTCGCCGCGGAAGACCCGCGCCCAGCTGGTGAGGAAGTGGAAGTAGGAGTAGCCGTCGGCGACGGCGTGCGAGAGGCTGAAGCCGAGGACGCAGCCGGAGGGCGTCCGGGTCAGGAGCGCTCGCCCGAGCGGCTCTCCCTCCCTCCCGCTCACCGGGTCGAGGAAGACGTCCCTGCGCGGCGTCGCCGCCCACTCCGTCGGCGAGGCGGCCGTCGAGAAGACGCACCCGCCGTCGTACGGCTCGAACGCGAGGGAGGC
>JAGOBQ010000356.1 GCA_017999215.1 Thermoanaerobaculia bacterium | reverse complement strand
ACCGGGGCGACCTGACGCTCTCGCCGCTCGACCCGTCAGTGGACGAGCGGAGGCTCGTCGGGCTCCTCCCGGTCCTCGTCCCCCTCCGCGTCGACGTCCCGGGCGTCCTTCGGAAGGCCGGGCTCGAGCGGCTGCTCCTGTAGCGCCGCGCGTTCGGCCGCCTCCCACTCCGCGAGGCGCGCGAGCTTCCGTCCGCGCGCGACCCGGACGGCCCAGAGCGTGAGGAGGACGATCGCGGTCCAGACGGCGGCCGTGGACGTCACGATCGGGAGCCATCGCTCGACGCTCCGCCGCGATCTCCAGAAACCGCCCGATTCGTCCCGGAAGGGAACTCCCGTCGCGCTCCGGAACGCCTCCTCGAACGGCTCGCCCTCCGCCATCCGCCGGAGGACCCGTTTCGGCAGCGCGGAACCGTGGCGGGCGAGGAGGTCTCCGAAGAAGGCCGAGGAGAGGGCGTAGGCGCGGTTCGCGTCGCTCCGCCCGCCGCCGAAGAGGGCGTCCACCTCTGCGAAACGGAGTCGGGGTCCGGTCAGGACCGCGAGCGCTTCTCGAAAGTCGTCCTCGATCACGCGCGGCCGCCCCGCCGCCATCGCGAGCCCCTCGTCGAACCATCGCGGGACGTGCCGGCCGCCCGCGGCGCGAAACGTCAGGACGTGCGCCACCTCGTGCCGGACGACGTCGGGGAGGCCGTCGTCGGGCCAGGACGGGGTCCGCGTCGGGATCAGGACGACCATCCCCTCGGCCGGCACGGCGTACGCGACCGCCCAGGAAGGGGCTCGGCGCGCGAGGGGGCTTCCCTCGGCGGTCACGACGACCCGCACGTCGCCCGGCTCGAAGAGGCCGGTCAGCTCCATGGCCGGCAGGAAGGCGAGCGGGTCGAGCCGCTCCACCTCGCGCGCGTAGGCGGCGAGCGACGGGGGCGCCTCGACGACGAGGCGGGGCGGGGCCGAAACGGCGACGGCGGCCCCGAGGAGGGCCGCCGTCCCGATCAGGAACCGTGCTGCGATTCGCGCCGTCAGCGCTTCCACTTCTTCAGGATGTCGACGACGTTGTCGCCGATCCGGAGGAGGTTCTCCTTCGAGGAGCCGCCGACGTGCGGCATCAGGACGACGTTCGGGGCGGTGAGGAGCGGGCAGGACGGGTCGGGCGGGTCGCTGTAGTAGACGTCCGTCGCGTAGGCGCGGACCTTGCCGCTCTTCAGCGCCTCGACGAGGTCCTCCTCGACGACGACCTTGCCGCGCGCCGTGTTCACGAGGACGACGCCGTCCTTCATCTTCGCGAAGGCGTTCTTGTCGAGCATCCCCTTCGTCTCGGGCGTGAGCGGCAGGTGGATCGAGATGTAGTCGGAGAGGGCGAAGAGCTCGTCGTCGTCCTCCACCATGTCGGCGAGGGCGTGGTTCGAGATGTAGTGGTCGTGCGCGACGACCCGCATCCCGAACGCGATCGCGCGGCGGGCAACCTCGGTCCCGATGAGGCCGGCGCCGAGGAGGCCGAGCGTCTTGCCGTAGAGCTCGGTCCGCTTCAGCTCCTTCTTCAGGAACTTCCCTTCCTTGATGCCGTTGTGCCCCTCGATGATCCGGTTCGGAACCGTCAGCATCAGGGCCATCGCGAGCTCGGCGACGGCGATGGACGAGGCGCGCGGGGTGTTCTTGACCTCGATCCCCTTCTCGCGCGCGGCCTGCACGTCGATGTTGTCGAGGCCGACGCCGCCGCGGATGATCAGCTTCAGGTTCGGTGCGCCCTCGAGGTACTCCTTCGTGACCTTCGTCTTGGAGCGGACGAGAAGGACGTCGGCTTCGGCGGCCTTCGCCGCGTCCTGCGTCACCTCTCCGAACGGCGCGAGGCGGCCGGGCAGGGAGTCGTCGAAGGCGTCGGCGATCAGGATCTTCATCTCTTCCTCCTGATGAATCCGGGCGCCGGGGGCGCCCAGCGACCATTCTAGGACGGAAGGGCGCGGGGGAAGTCGCGGGACGGGGCGGATGGGGATGGACGGCGGGAATTGGCGGGGCCGATTCCGAAGTCACTCCTCCGCTGAGGCCGTGTCGATCATCCCGGGCGCGAGGTACTTCCGTGTCTCCGCGGCGAGGACGCCGCTCAGCGCGAGGAGCGAGATCAGGTTCGGTATGGCCATGAGGCCGTTCGCGATGTCGGCGAAGGACCAGACGACCGGGAGCGTCGCGACGGAGCCGACGAGGACGGCGACGACCCAGAGGAGGCGGTAGGGGCGGACGACCTTCGGGCCGAAGAGGTACTCGGCGGCCTTCTCGCCGTAGTACGACCAGCCGAGGATCGTCGAGAAGACGAACGTCAGGAGGCCGACGGTCAGGACCGCCGGGCCGACGTGCGGGATGTGGCTGAAGGCGGTCTTCGTGAGCGCCGCCCCGGCGAGCCCCTCGTGCCAGTCGCCCGAGTTGACGATGACGAGGCCGGTCATCGCGCAGACGACGACGGTGTCCCAGAACGTGCCGGTGGAGGAGACGAGCGCCTGACGCACCGGGTTCTTCGTCATCGCGGCGGCGGCGACGATCGGGGCGCTCCCGAGGCCCGACTCGTTCGAGAAGAGGCCGCGGGCGACGCCGAAGCGAATCGCCTCCTTCATCCCGGCGCCGAGGAAGCCGCCGAAGGCGGCCTGGCCGGTGAACGCGCTCGAGACGATGAGCCGGAACGCGTCCGGCAGCGTCTCGGAGTGGAGCGCGAGGAGGTAGAGGCAACCGAGGACGTAGAAGCCCGCCATGAACGGGACGAGGAGCTCGCAGACCCGGGCGATCGACTTGATCCCGCCGAGGATGACGACGGCCGTCAGGACCGTCATGAGCCCCCCGCTGACCCACGGGGAGACGCCGAACGTCTCGCGGGCCATGACGGCGATCGAGTTCGCCTGGACCATGTTCCCGATGCCGAACGCGGCGACGGCGGTGAACGCGGCGAAGAGGACGCCGAGCCACTTCATCTTCATCCCGCGCTCGAGGACGTACATCGGCCCGCCCGACATCGTCCCGTCGGCGTCCCGCACCCGGTACTTCACCGAGAGGAGCGCCTCGGAGTACTTCGTGGCGATGCCGAAGACGCCGGTCAGCCACATCCAGAGGACCGCGCCCGGACCGCCGGCGGCGATCGCCGTGGAGACGCCGACGATGTTCCCGGTTCCGATCGTCGCGGCGAGGGCCGTCGTGAGAGCCCCGAACTGGCTGACGTCGCCCGCCCCCTCCTTCTCCCGGCGGAGGGAGATCCGGATCGCCTTGAAGAGGTGCCGCTGCGGGAAGCCGAGGCGGAACGTCAGGAAGACGTGCGTCCCGAAGAGGAGGACGATGAGGGGCCAGCCCCAGAGGAAGCCGCTGACGGTCCCCAGGAGCTGCTCGATCGACGCCATCTCGTCCTCCTCAGCCCGCGTCCGTCCCGCGCCGCTTCGCGAGCTCGGTGACGGCGGTCAGGGCCGCGTGCCGGTACATGTCGGAGAGGGTCGGGTAGTTGTAGAGCGACTCGGCGATCTCGGGGGCCGTGGCCTGCATCTTCATGTAGGCCTGCCCGATGTGGACGAGCTCGCTCGCGGAGTGGCCGACGATGTGGGTGCCGATGAGCCGCCCGCTCTTCGCGTCGAACAGGAGCTTCAGGAGCCCGTCCTGGTCGCCGATGATCTGGCCGCGCGGGTTCATGCCGTAGTGGCCCCGCCCGACGACGTACTCGATCCCCTTCTCCTTCAGCTTCTCCTCCGTCTCGCCGACGTAGCTCACCTCGGGGATCGAGTAGATGGCGAAGGGAAGGTTCTCGGTCGAGGCCGAGGGTCCGGTCAGTCCGAAGGCGTGGCGCATCGCGCGGCGGCCCTGCTCCATCGAGGTGGAGGCGAGGGCCGGGTAGCCGATGACGTCGCCGACGGCGTAGATGTGCGGGTGCGTCGTCTGGAGGTCGGCGTTGACGGTCAGGAGGCCGTACTTGTCGGGGACGAGGCCGATCGTCTCGAGGCCGAGGTCCCTCGTGTTTCCGTCGCGGCCGACGCAGTAGAGGAGGACGTCGGAGGTGATCCGCCGCCCATTCCGCGTCTCGACCGTCACCCGCGCGGGGGAGCCCGGGACCGGCTCGACCGTGGCGTAGCGGTCGTCGTGGAGCAGCTCGACGTGGAGCTCCCCGAGCTCGCGCTCGAGGATCCCGACGACCTCCCGGTCGAGGTAGGGGAGGAGCTGGTCGCGGGTGTCGACGAGCGTCACGTAGACGCCGAGCGCAGCGAAGATCGAGGCGTACTCGATCCCGATGACGCCGGCGCCGAGGACGGTCATCGTCTTCGGCATCCGCGGCAGCTTCAGGATCGTGTTGCTGTCGAAGACGCTCTCGGCGTCGAACGGGACGTTCGCGGGGCGGTTCGGGCTCGAGCCGGTGGCGATGACGACCACGTCGCCGCGTACCGTCCCTTTCCGCCGGCCGTCCTTTCCCTCGACGGCGATCGTGTGCGGGTCGAGGAAGCGACCGTGACCCCGGAAAACCTCGATCCGGTACCGCCCGAGCGAGGCGTTGATCATGTCGAGCTCGCGCTGGACGACGAGCCGCTCGCGGTACATGAAGTCGGCGACGGTGACGTCGTCGGTGACCTCGGTCTGGAACCCGTGGAGGCGGTGGCGCGTCATCCCGAGGAAGAAGAGGGCGCTCTCGCGGAGCGTCTTCGACGGGATCGTCCCCCAGTTCACGCGGGTGCCTCCCACGACGGGGGCCCGCTCGACGAGGGCGACGCGCTTCTGCGCCTTCGCGGCCTGGATGGCGGCGCGTTCGCCGCCCGGGCCGCCGCCCAGGACGACGACGTCGAAGTCGGAGGAGGTCGGTGCGGGAGTCACGCGCGGATCGTAGCAAGGGGTTCGCGTCGAGACATCCCGGCCGGACCCCAGGTCGCTCGTGCCCGGTGCCGTGCGCGTTTCGCGGTCGGGCCCGGCACCCGTCGACGTCGCCGGCAGAAGGAGTATCGTCCGCGGCGCATGTCCGAAGCCCTCCCGGCCGCCGACCCGCGCCC
>JAGOBQ010000355.1 GCA_017999215.1 Thermoanaerobaculia bacterium | reverse complement strand
ATCCACGGCAACGGCAGCGGCTGCTCCGCCTGCCACGTCGCGCGCCGGCTGGCCGGCACCGTTCCCCGCCCGCATCCCGCGGTCGACGCGCGCGTCACCGACGACCGCTGCCTCGGCTGCCACAGCCGGAGCGGCCGGATCGCGCTGACGTACGAGGGGCTCTACGAGATCGAGCCATCGCAGGCCACGGGCCTCGGCGCGGCCGCGACGGCCCTCCACGACGGGCGCCCCGCCGCGCACGCCGAGGCGGACGTCCACCGCCGCGCCGGCCTCGCCTGCGTCGACTGCCACCTCCACACCGACCTGATGGGCGACGGGACCGGGCACGAGCACGAGGAGGACCAGGTCGAGATCACCTGCGAGGCGTGCCACGGCCCCGTTCGAGAGGGCGGCGAGACGACGTGGGCCGAGGTGAGGGACCCGATCACCCGCGACCTGCTGCGGCAGCAGGGCGAGACGCGCCTGCCCGGCGAACGCGTCCGCCTCGGCCGTCGCGGGACGCCGGTCTGGAACCTCCGCCCGTCGCGCGACGGGTGGTCGACGCTCCGCAAGCGGCAGGGCGTCGCTCTCGCCACGAGGCCGACCCCGGCCGACGCGAACCATCGCCTCCCCGGCCACGAGCGCCTCACGTGCAGCGCCTGCCACTCCGCCTGGGCGCCCGCGTGCTCGACCTGCCACACGCGGTTCGAGCCGGGCGGCGCGCAGTGGGACTTCGCGAAGGCCGCCGAGACGCCCGGACGCTGGGTCGAGAGCTCGCGCGGCTACGACGCGCGGCCCCCGGCCCTCGCCGCGAGGGGCGACGGGCGGATCGCCCCCGCCATCCCCGGCATGGTGATGGAGCTCGACGCCGCCGCGGCCTCCGGCCCGCGCGTCTCGCGCCGCCTCTATGCGTCCCTCGACCCGCACTCCACCGGGAAGAGGGCGCGCGACTGCGCGAGCTGCCACCTCTCGTCGTGGGCGCTCGGCCTCGGCACGGGAAAGCTCTCGTTCGCGCGGGGCGAAGCGTCGTTCCTACCGGCCGAGCCCGCGGCGGACGACGCCCGAATGGCCGCCGACGCCTGGACCCGCCTCGACGCCCCCTCGCCCGGGATCGGCACCCGCGTCGGCCTCCGCTCGCTCGACGCGGCCGAGCTCCGCCGCGCGCTCGCCGTCGGCGCCTGCCTCCCCTGCCACGCGAAAGCGGCCGACCCGGTCTGGAGAGACTTCGCCGCCTCGAAGGCGCGTCTCGCGCGGGGCGGGACGAGGTGTCTGTACCGCGTGGGCGCGTAGCGGCGGGCGGGAGCCGTTCCGTTCGACCTCGCAGTTGAACAACCCCGGCCCGAGAAGCATCCTTCACAGCATGGGAGTCGCGCCCTACTTCTCGTACTGGGGCAAAGCCCGACCGGTCGGCGACGGGCCACCACTTCATCTCCTCCCCTTCCACGGCCTGGACGTTGCCGCCTCGGGCATCGCCCTCCTCGAGCAGCGCGAGCAACTCTGGTCCGATCTCGCGGACTTCCTCGACGTGGACCGCGAGGGGCTCCTCTGCTGGATCGCCTTCCTCCTCTCGATCCACGACCTCGGGAAGTTCGCGAACGGGTTTCAGTGGCTGCGGCCGGACCTCGTCGAAACCCTGGGCGGAGCGTCCCGTGAGGCGCCCTACAACGTACGGCACGACACCCTCGGGCACGTGGCCGGCCTCGGGAGCGCGTCGGCGCCTGGAATCGTGCTGTCTGCGATCGCGAGGGAAGCAGCCCACCCCGATCTCGCCGTCCTGCGCGACGTCATCGAGCCCTGGCTCGCAGCAGTGGCTGGCCACCATGGCCGTCCTCCCCTCGCGGTCTCTTCGGCCCTCCTTCGATACCAGCATTTTCCGGCGATCGTCCTCGGCGCCGCCGAGGCGTACACGCGCGACGCGCTGGCCCTACACCTCCCCTTAGGCATTCCGGCACCGGTCCTTGACGAGGGGCGCCTCCTCGCCTTCAAGCGAGCCTCGTGGCTCGTGGCCGGTCTCGCCGTTGCGGCCGATTGGATCGGCTCCAACGTCGCCTGGTTCCCCTACGAAGCCGCGGCGCTCCCTCTCGACGAATACTGGAGCTTGCGGGCCCTCCCGCGCGCCCGCGAGGCCGTTCGAGAGTCCGGCCTCGGCCTCGCTTCGCCATCCGCGAGCGAGGGCCTGCGGGCGCTCTTCCCGTTCGTTCGGGAGCTCACCCCCTTGCAGGACCTGGCCGAACGAATCCCGATCGGGGATGGCCCCCAGCTCTTCCTCATCGAAGAAGTCACGGGAGGGGGAAAGACGGAGGCTGCGATCGCTCTCTGCCACCGGCTCCTCGCGAACGGCTCCGCGGACGGCTTCTACTTCGGCCTCCCCACCATGGCAACCGCGAACGCAATGCACGATCGGCTCTCCCCCGTCTACCGGAGACTCTTCGAGGAGGGCTCCTCGCCGTCGTGGGTCCTCGCTCACAGTGCCGCGGCGATGCGACTGCCGCTCGAGGACCGGAATCTCCATGAGGCTCTCGCTCCTGGCGACGGCCTCACCGCGTCCCGGCAGTGCTCGGCGTGGCTCTCCGACAGCAGGAAGAAGGCCCTCCTCGCACATGCAGGCGTCGGGACGATCGACCAGGCTCTTCTCTCGGTGCTGCCGGCGCGCCACCAGTCGATGCGTCTCTTCGGGCTCAGCCGGAAGGTCCTCGTCGTCGACGAGGTCCACGCCTGTGACGCGTACATGCACCGCCTCCTGACGACGCTCCTGGGCTTCCACGCCTCGTTGGGCGGAAGCGCCGTGCTACTCTCCGCCACGCTTCCGCAGAAGATGCGGCGTGAGCTCGTCGAGGCCTTCGCCGACGGGCTGGGCATCGAGCCGCCGACGCCGGTCCGCGACGACTACCCCCTCGTCACCCGCCTGGCCCTCGAGGGACTCGAAGAGCATCCCGTTTCGGCGCGACCCGCGTCACGCCGCCGAGTCACAGTCCGCCCCCTCCTCGACGAGGATCCCGTCGTCGAACACCTTTCCTCCGCGCTGGACGCCGGCCGATGCGCGTGCTGGATACGGAACTCCGTCGACGACGCGATCGACGCCTACCGGGAATGGACGGCTCGCCTCGGTCCGGATCGGGTCACCCTTTTCCACGCCCGTTTCGCTCTCTGCGACCGTCTGCAGCGCGAACAGGAAGTGCTCGCCCGCTTCGGACCGAACAGTGACGCCGTCGTGCGTGCCGGGCGGCTCCTGATCGCCACTCAGGTCGTCGAGCAGAGCCTCGACCTCGACTTCGACGCCATGGTGACCGACCTCGCCCCGATCGACCTCGTCATTCAGCGCGCCGGGCGCCTCATGCGCCATTCGCGAACGCAGGATGGGTCGAGAACCGACGGGAGGGACGGCCGAGGAGCACCGATCCTCGGGGTCGCGATGTCGGACCCCGTGGCCGATGCGCCGCCGGCCTGGTACGCGACCCGCTTCCCGCGCGGGGCACACGTCTACGAGCATCACGGCCAGCTCTGGCTCTCGGCGCGCTGGCTAAGGCGGAACGGCGGATTCACCGTCCCGGACGATGCTCGCGACATGATCGAGAGCGTCTTCGCGCCCGAGAGCCAGTCAGACATACCGGAAGGACTCACGAGGAGGAGCGATGCCGCCGATGGCCGGGCACGTGCCGCATCAGCCCTTGCCCGGCTGAATGGCCTCTCCCGCGACGGGGGCTACACGGCGACGGGAACGCCCTGGCAGGACGACGTCTCTGCGCCGACGCGGCTCGGGGACCCCACCTCGACGGTTCGCCTTGCGCGCCATGAAGACGGTCGCGTCGTCCCCTTCGCTCACGACGAATCCCGCCATTCCTGGCAGCTCTCGGAACTGACCGTGCGTCGTTCGCGGATCGCGGGCGAGGACGTGCAAGTTCCCGAACACGAGGCGCGCTGCGCGAAGGCAACGATGCCCGACCAGGGCGAGGACTCCGTCCTCGTCGTCCTGAAAAGAAGCGGCGACACCTGGACGGGCTCCGCCCTCGATTCGGATCACCAGCGGGTCCGGCTGCGCTACGATCCGTTCGTCGGACTCCAGTACGGCGGAGAGGATGCCGATGAACCTCGTTGAACTCCCGTGGATCCCCGCAAGGCGCCGGAGCGGCGTTTCGGGCCGGATAGCGCCCTGGGAGCTCACCGAGAGCTTCGATACCGATCCCTGGGTCGAGGTCGCTGCGCCCCGACCCGACTTCGACGGCGCCCTCGTGCAGTTCCTGATCGGGCTTCTTCAGACCTGCTTTGCTCCGGCGGATTCGGCCTCGTGGCGGGCACGACTCTCGAGCCCGCCGCGGCCGGAGGACCTGAAGGCAGCATTCTCTCGGGTCTCCGATGCGTTCCTTCTCGATGGCGACGGGCCACGGTTCCTTCAGGACCTGACATTAGAGGCGAGTCTCGGGCAGCCGCACGGCATGGATTCTGAGGAGGGCTCAAGACCGATTGCGGAGCTGCTCATCGGTTCGCCGACCGGAGTAACGCTGAAGGAGAATGCCGACTTCTTCGTGAAACGAGGTTCGCCGGCGTATTCCTGCTCGGAATGCGCAGCGGCAGCTCTCTTGACACTCCAAGTCAACGCCCCGCAGGGGGGGCGAGGGCACCTGACGGGTGTGCGTGGCGGTGGGCCCATAACGACGATCGTGCTCGGTGCCGATCTATGGGCGACCTGTTGGCTCAATGTTCTCGACCGAGGGCTCCTCGAGCCACTCGGTAACGGACAACGACACTCCCCCGATGAGACGTTTCCCTGGCTCGCGAAGACTCGGACCAGCGATCGAGGGCCGACGACCCCCGAGGACGTTAGCCCTTGGCATCTCTACTGGGCAATGCCGCGCCGGGTTCGCTTGGTCTTCGAGGCGCTCGATACCGACTGTGAGATCTGCGGACGTCGGGGAACCGCCTCAGTTTCGAGATTCCTCACGAAGGGGGGCGGAACCAAGTACTCAGGCCCTTGGAGACATCCGCTCTCGCCCCATTTCGTTGCTCCCGACGGTTCTCCATTG
>JAGOBQ010000354.1 GCA_017999215.1 Thermoanaerobaculia bacterium | reverse complement strand
AAGTCGTTTTCGGTGCGTTCCGTGCGCGAAATGGCCGAGCGAGAGGGAAGAGGAAACCCGCGCCGTTAGACGACTTGCGCGCTATACGCATCCCGCGAAAAACGCGGTATGGTCTCGACGCGTGGATCTGGAAGGTGAAGCCGGAGAACCGGGCGGCGGCCCAGGCGGTCGGCCTCGCGGCGCAGGCGAGGCCGGGCGCGGAGTGACGGCGTGAGCCCGCTCGGGACGCACCTCCTCCTCGACCTCGCCGGCGCTCCGTTCGCGACGCTGGACGACCCCGGCGTCGTCGAGGCGGCCCTCGTCGAAACCGTCGCGGCGATGGGCGCTCACGTCCTCGGCGTCCACCTCCACCGCCTCGAGCCGCAGGGGATCTCCGGCGTCGTCGTCATCTCCGAGTCGCACCTGACGATCCACACCTGGCCGGAACGGGGCGAGGCGGCGGTCGACCTCTTCACGTGCGGCGACCCGGAGCGCGCCCGCGAGGCCGTCGCCGCGCTCGTCGCGCGCCTCGGCGCCGGGGTCTCGACCCTTCGGGAAGTCTCGCGGGGCGCCGCCGGCTGACGGCTCCCGGATCAGCCCGGTTCGCCCTGCTTCGCGAGCTTCTCGAGCGCCCTCTTCGGACCGAAGACGATCAGCGTGTCCCCACGCTCGAGCGGCGTCGCGGGAGAGGGGATCCCGAGGATCCGTTCGACCATCCGCGTGCCGAGGCCGAGGATCCGCGTCTCGGGGACGATGCGGCGGATCGTCACGATCGAGACTCCGTAGTCCGCCGCGAAGTCCACCTCGCCGACCTTCTTCCCGAGGAGCTCCTCGGGGATCGCGACCTCGCCGACGGCGTAGTCCGACGAGAGCGCGAACGAGTCGTAGAGCCCCTCCACCATCAGGCTCCCGGCAAGGCGCGTGACCGTCTCGTTGACCGGGAGGACGACCTCGTCGACGCCGAGGTTCTCCAGGATCCGCTCGTGCCGGACGGTCGTGGCGCGGACGATGATCCTCTTCACGCCGATCTGCTTGAGGACCGAGACCGTGAGGAGCGCCGCTTCGAAGTCGCTCCCGAAGCTGACGACGACGGCGTCCATCTCGGAAAGCCGCTGTTCGGCGAGGGCCCTCTCGTCGGTCGCGTCGACGCGAACGGTGTGGGTGACGTGGTCTCTGACGTCGTCCACGGCCTCTTCGCGCTCGTCGATCGCGAGGACCTCGGCTCCCCGGCGGGTGAGCTCGGCGGCGAGCTGGGCGCCGAAGTTCCCGAGCCCGATGACGGCGAACTGTCTCGGCATGACGGCTACGTTATCAGGACGTCTTCACGGGCGTACTCGTGTCGCGCGTCGCGCCGAAGCGGAACGGCCGCGAGGACGCAGCCGAGGAGCCCGACGCGCCCCGCGAGCATCAGGGCCGCCAGGAGGAGCTTCGCCGGGACGCCGAGGGACGCCGTGATCCCCGTGGAGAGCCCGACGGTCGAGAGCGCCGAGACCGCCTCGAACGCCAGGTCGAGCGGAGGCTTCCGTTCGAGGGCGAGCAGGGCGAGGACCGAGAGAGACAGGAGGAAGACGGAGACGACGACGGTGGCGAAAGCGCGCTGGATCGACGCGTCGCCCAGGCGCCGGCGGAAGAGCTCCACGCGCTCCTTTCCCCCGGCGATCGATATGACCGTGAGCAGGGCCACGGCCGCCGTCGTCGTCTTGATCCCTCCGGCGGTCGAGGCCGGGGAGCCGCCGATCCACATCAGGAGCATCAGGACGAAGAGCGTCGCCGGCGCGAGCTGGGACAGCTCGACGGTGTTGAACCCCGCGGTCCGGGCGGAGACGGAGTGGAAGAACGCCGACAGGAGGCGGTCGCCGCCCGAGGCTCCGAGCGCCCCGCCGCCGGGCTCCAGGAGGTAGAGGCCGCCGGTTCCCAGCAGGAGGAGGAGCCCCGAGACGGCGAGGACGAGCTGAGCGTGAAGCCCGAGGCGGCGTTGGCGGCGCAGCGCGGCCGCCCCCAGCGCCGCGAGGACCGGGAAACCGAGCCCTCCCGCGACGACCAGGACCGCGACGGTCGCCTGGACGGGGACGTTCTCCGCGAGGCCGGGCGCCGCGAGGTTCCGACCGTGGAGGGCGAACCCGGCGTTGCAGAACGCCGAGACGCTGTGGAAGACGGCCGAGAAGAGCCGTCCGGCCTCGGAGACGGCGCTCTCGGGGAGGTACCGGTAGAGGATCGCGGCCCCGGCCGACTCGAACCCGAGCGTCACGAGGGCGATCTGGGCGAGCGTCGAACGGATGTGGCCGAGGCTCTGCTCGCCGAGGAGCGACTGGAGGCTCGCGTACTGCCGGAGCGTCCCGCCGGAGAAGGCGAAAGCGAAGAAGGTCGTGAGCGTCATGATGCCGAGGCCCCCCGCCTGGATCAGGGCGAGGAGGAAAGCCTGGCCGAGGGGCGTGAACGTCGTGGCGGTGTCGGCGACGGTCAGCCCGGTCACCGACGCCGCGCTCGCCGCGGTGAAGAGCGCGTCGACGAAGCCGATGCCGGGCGCGTGCGTCGCGCGCGGCAGGAGAAGCAGCCCCGTGCCCACGGCGATGAGGAGACCGAAGCTGACGAGGATGACGAGCTGGGGCTGGACGCGGCGACCGACGAGGCGCCGGCTGTCGCGAAGGGCCCCGAAGAGGATCGAGAGGACGATGAGGCCCTGGGTCGCCGCGAGCCACGCGCCCGCGAGATCGTCGGGGTCGAGGCCGAAGAGGTGGACGGGAGCGGCGACCCCGGCCTGCCGGCCCGCGAACCCGATGAGGACGACGGCCCAGACGACGGCGTCGAGCCGGTGCTCCCGCAGGAACGCGCGCCGGTCGTCGCGGGTGACGAGCCGGAGCAGGCCGAGGCCGACGAACGTCAGGAGGACGACCTCGAGCAGGTGGCGTACGGCGGCCGTCCCCTCGGGCGAAAGGTCGAAACCGTGCTCGAGGAGAAGCGCCGCGACGGCGAGGAGGGCGAGCAGCCGAAGGACGACGGCGACCGCCCGGTCGAACTGCACCCGGAGGCTCCGCCTGGAGACCGGACGTCCGAGGTCCCGGACGTGGAGCCTCGACAGCGATCGAAGGAGCCGCCCCTCGGGCATCGACGCGAGTGTACGGTCGGGGCCGCGCGGAACGTATATTCACCGGTCGTGCCTCGCTCGTTCGGCCCCGACCGGCTCGACCTCGCTTCGTCCGGGCACCTGCGCCTCACCTGTCCCCGTCCGAAGGAGTGGGTCGCACGCCGGCCCGCCGGGCCCGGGAACGTCCTGCATCCGGGGACGGCCATCCGCTGGGAGGAGGAGCTCTGGGAGGTGGTCGCCGCCGGTGACGCGCCCGGGGGCGGGGCCTGGTACGAGCTCGCCCGCTGGGACGACCAGCACGCGATCCGCCTCGTCCTCTCCTACGACGAGGCGGGCGAGGCGGGCCGCGAGGAGAACCGTCGCGACGTCCGGCGGCGGGGTGCGGCGCGGCTCCTGGCGCTTCTCCTCTCTCCCGTCGTCGGGCTCCTGCCCGCGCACGTCCAGGCCCGGCTGGAGGTCGAGGTGGGGGTCCGCGGCACGACCCTCACCCTCGCCTCGATCCCCGCGCCGCTCGCCGTCGGCGTCGCCGCCCTCCTCGCGATGCTGGCGTCGTTCGTCGGCGCTGCCCACGTCGCGGCCCGCTCCGGCACCGCTCCCGCCGAGGCGCCGGTCGAGCCGTTCCTCGTCTTCCTCGTCTACCTCCTTCCGGAGTCGCTCGCTCGGTTCGCCATCGCGATGGGACCGGACCGGCCGATGGGGTCGATCCTCGGCCTGCCGCTCTACGCCGTCGCCCGGCTCGTCCGGCTGGCGCCGGCTCCCGTCCCGGCCGCGACGCCGGAGGCTCCGAACCCGGACGAGGAGCGGCTCCTCGCCGACCGGTTCCTGATGCTCGAGCCGCTCCTCTCCTTCCTCCCGCCGGCCGACCAGCGCCGGCTCGCCGGGGAAAGGGGTTTCGCGGCATTGGCCTGGGGAAAGAGGACGGCCTGGTTCCTCCTCGTCTATCCCGGCCTCACCGCTCCGGCCCACGCCGCGCGCCTCCTGATCGGGACCGGCGGCCTCGGGTCGTTCCTCCTCCTCGTCCTCGCGCTCGGCCTCGGTGTCGAGCAGGTCCTCCGGCTCCGGACGCTCGCCCGGGGCGAGCCCGCGCCGAGCGTCCTCGGCCGGCTCGTCGCCCCGTTCGCAGCCCCGCTCCTTCGCTGAAGTTCCTGCCGCAATAGACTCGGCGGACCATGAACGGAGACTTCTCCCCCGACACCCTCCGCGCCTGGGGCAGCGCCGCCGTGGAGCGCCTCGCCCGCTACTTCGAGACGATCGAGAGCAGGCCGGTCCTCGCCCGGACGAAGCCGGGCGAGCTCGTCGCGCAGTTCCCGCCGAACGCCCCGGAAGACCCCGAGCCGTGGGAGGCGATCGAACGCGACCTCGACCGCCTCGTGGAGCCGAACCTGACGCACTGGCAGCACCCCGGCTTCATGGCGTATTTCGCGACGAACGGCTCCGTGCCCGGGATCGTCGGGGAGACGCTCGCCGCGGGCTACAACCAGGTCGGCATCCTCTGGCGCACCTCGCCCGCGTCGAACGAGATGGAGCAGGCGATGGTCCGGTGGCTCGCGAACTTCGTCGGGCTGCCGGCGGACTTCGACGGGCAGCTCGCCGACACGGCCTCGGCCGCCTCGCTCATCGCCCTCGCCGCCGCCCGCGAGCAGGCCTTCCCCGACGTGAGGAAGACCGGCCTCGCGGGCCTCCCGCCCGCGGTCGTCTACGCGTCGGAGATGGCCCACTCCTCGATCGACAAGGCGTGCGTCGTCCTCGGCCTCGGGATCTCGGGCCTCCGGAAGATCCCGACCGACGCCGAGCACCGGATGAACGTCGCGGGGCTCGAGGCGGCGATCGCCGCCGACCGCGCGGCGGGCCGGAAGCCGATCGCCGTCGTCGCGACGGCGGGGACGACGGCCGTCGCCACGGTCGATCCGCTCCCCGAGATCGCCGCCCTCTGCAGGCGCGAGG
>JAGOBQ010000023.1 GCA_017999215.1 Thermoanaerobaculia bacterium | reverse complement strand
TCCAGCGGCGCGACCTGACGGCGGTCGAGGAAGCGGAGGGATACCAGCACCTCAAGGACTCGTTCGGGATGACCCAGGAAGAGATCGCGGAGAGGGTCGGGAAAGACAGGACGACCGTCGCGAACGCGATGCGCCTCCTGAAGCTCCCGGCTGAGATCCGAACCCAGGTGGAGGACGGCCTCCTCACCGCGGGCCACGTCCGGCCGCTGCTCGCCCTCTCCTCGGCCGCGGACCAGGAGACGCTCGCTCGCGAGTTCCTCCGGCGCGGCCTCTCCGTCCGCGCGGCGGAGTCCCGGGTCCAGGAGTTCCTCGCCGGCGGGCCGAAGAAGCCGGCCGCTCCCGAAGGGGATCCCGACACCCGGGACGCCGAGCGCCGCCTGCAGCGGGCCCTCGGGACGAAGGTCGAGATCCGCCGCCGGAAGAAGGGGGGCGAGGTTCGGCTCTCCTTCTACTCGGAGGAGCAGCTGATCGGCCTCTTCGAGCGCCTCATGGGAGGCGAGGGGTGATCGGCGGGAAGAAGGGGGGCGTTCTGAACGGGTTCCTCGACAGGGGCGCCCGCTTCGAGGGGACCCTCACCTTCGAGGATACGTTCCGGATCGACGGCGTCCTCAAAGGAAAGGTCGTCACGAAGAACGAGCTCATCATTGGAGATGGCGCTTCGATCGACGCCGAGATTCACGTCGGGCGACTCTCCGTTTCGGGAAACGTCCGGGGCGTCGTCTACGCCCGCGAGCGGGTCGAGGTCCACGCCGGAGCACGGCTCCAGGCGGAGATCCACACGCCTTCTCTCTTCGTCGAGGATGGCGCGATCATCCAGGGACCCGTCCAGACGGGGCCGCAGGTCGGTCGGGCCCCGGGGCCGCCCTCCGACCCGGCCCTGCCGGTCGCCGGCGTGGCGGCTCCGACGAAGAAGGGCTGAATCAGCCCAGGCGGGGGCCGAACGCGCTTCCGACGACGGCGTGCGCGATCGTCGACTCGACGTCCGGGTCGACGTCGAGCTCCTCCGCGATCTCCCCGGCCACGTCCAGGCCCTCGTCGATCCGGCCGATGTCGATCGACGCCTGGAGCTGCCGTCCGGCAGTCGCGCCCGGGAGGTTCAGCCCGCAGGGCGGGTGGATCACCGCACCGTCCTTCGCCCACGCGAACCCGTACGTTCTGCAGGTGATCGGGCGTGCCGAGTAGATACGGCAGCGGCCGGAAGGAAGCTCCAGCATCGGGCAGGCCCGGTCGGCGACGACCTCGAAGTAAGCGTCGTCAGCCGCTTCGGTGCGCTCCGGGTCGAGCAGCCCCCGCTCGGCGTCGCCCGGGAACGCCCGGGCGCTCTCGGTGACGATGCGGCGGGCGCGCGCCAGGACGTCCGCCCGGACCTCGTCCGGGAGCGCCGCCACCCCGGAGCGGACGAGAGCCGCCTCCGCGAGGGAGATTTCGAAGAGGCCGATGCAGCAGCCGAAGCAGCCGGCGCGGCAGGCGACCTCGCCGGGCGTGGTCTGCCGGGAAGCCTCGTCCCAGAGGCGAAAGGCCGATTCGAAAGCTGAAATCAAACGACCGTTCGTTTTTTGGTTTCCCACCGCGGCGCGCCACTCCCGGCCGGAATCGTAGCGCGACGGCCGAGCGCGCGTTGACCGCCCCGGCGGGTCTGTGGCATAAACGCGGCCCCCGTGCGGACTTCCGGCTCGCGGTGCGCCCGGGGGCGGAGTCCGCAGCGCGCCCTCGAGAGCGGAACGAGCGATGCAACTGCCCGACCTCTCCCTGATTCTCGTCGTCGTCATCTTCTGGGCCGCCTACGTGGTCCTGAGGAGATTTCTGCTGACGCCGCTCGGCGCGGTCCTGGCGGCGCGCGAGCGCCGGGTCGAGGACGCCCGGGCCGCGGCCGAGGCGGCGCTGGAGCGCCAGCGCGAGGTCGCGGCCGACCTCGATCGCCGTCTGACCGAGGCGCGCCGCGAGGCCCTCGCGCATCGCGACGCGGTTCGCGCCGCGGCCGGCGAGCGCCGGCAGGCGATCCTCGACGAGGCGCGCGAGAAGGCGCGGAGCGCGGCGGCCGAGGCCCAGGCGCGGCTCGAGCGGGACGCGCTCGCCGCCCGGGAGCAGCTCGGCGCCGAGGCGAAGGCGATCGCGGCCGAGATCGCGAACTACGCCCTCGGCCGGAAGGTGGCCTGATGTCAGCCGGTCCGATCGCGCTCCTCCTCGCCGGCGGCGGCGAGGGGGCCCACACCTTCCTCGGCCTTCCGTATCCGTTCTGGCAGACGCTGAACCTCCTCGCGTTTCTCGGGCTCCTCGTGTGGCTCCTCCGGAAGCCGCTCGTCCAGTTCTTCCAGAACAGGCGCACCCAGGTCGCCGACGCCCTCGGCAAGGCCGAGGCGGACCGCGACCGCGCCGAGGCGATCGCGAAGGAGGTCGGGGAGCGGCTCACGCGAATCGAGGCCGAGATCGAGTCGATGCGCCGGAACGCCCTCGAGCAGGCCCGGGCCGAGGAAGCCGAGATCGAGGCCCACGCCGCCGAAGAGGCCGGCCGAATCGCGGCGCGAACGGTGGCCGAGCTCGACGCCCGTGTGAGGACCGCCCGGAACGACCTGACGGCCTACGCCGCGGACCTCGCGGTCGAGCTCGCCCGCGAGCTCGTCGCGAAGAACGTCACGCCCGAGGACGAGAAGCGGCTCGTCGCCGAAGGCGTGAAGAACCTCGCCGGAGCGGGTCGATGAGGCCGGCCGGCGCCGCCTTCACGCGCCCCTACGTCGACGCGCTCTTCGAGGTCGCCGGGTCTCCCGACGCCGTCGAGGCGCTCCTTCCGTCCCTCGACTCCATCGCACGCGCCCTGGAAGCCTCCGAGGAGCTCCGGGCCTTCGCGACGAACCCCGCGATCGGCCGCAAGGACAAGCGGGAGCTCGTCGCCACGCTCGCCGGAACGGCGCAGGCTCCCCAGCTGGCGACGCGGCTCCTCCAGTCGCTCCTGGACCGGGGGCGCTTCCTCGCTCTGCCCTCCGTCCTCGAGGCGATCCGGGCCCGGCTCGACGAGGCGCGGGGCGTCGTCGAGGCGACGGTTCGATCCGTCGCGCCGCTCGGCGCGGACGCCGAGAAGGGGATCCGCGAGGCCCTCGAGGCGCGCACGGGGACGCGGGTCCGCCTCCGCACCGAACTCGAC
Organism: Thermoanaerobaculia bacterium; assembly: GCA_017999215.1. Lineage (GTDB taxonomy): Bacteria > Acidobacteriota > Thermoanaerobaculia > UBA5066 > UBA5066 > UBA5066. Next base: position 13,917 of record JAGOBQ010000023.1, on the reverse strand, counting down.
CCCTCGCTCCTGTCGGGCTTCGTCGTCCGGCTCGGGAGCGAGGTCTTCGACGCCTCCCTCGCGCGCCGCCTCGCGCGGGCGCGGAAGGCCCTCGAGGGCGCCGCGGGCGCCGCGTGACCACCACAGGACGAGGAAAAGAGACGCCGCAATGACCGACATCAGCGCACGCGAAATCACGCAGCTCATCAAGGCGCAGCTCGCCGGGCTCGACCGGGGCATCGACACGGCCGAGGTCGGGACCGTCCTCTCCGTCGGCGACGGCATCGCCCGCGTCTACGGCCTCGACAAGGTCATGGCGGGCGAGCTCCTCGAGTTCCCGAACGACGTCTTCGGCCTCGCCCTGAACCTCGAGGAGGAGGACGTCGGCTGCGTCCTCATGGGCGACACGTCGCTCATCCGCGAGGGGCACGAGGTGCGCCGGACGAAGCGGATCATCTCCGTCCCGGTCGGGACCGCCGTCATCGGCCGCGTCGTCGACCCGCTCGGCCAGCCGCTCGACGGCAAGGGGCCGATCGAGGCGAAGGAGTACTACCCGATCGAGCGGATCGCGCCCGGCGTCGTCGCGCGCCAGCCGGTCAAGGAGCCGATGCAGACCGGCCTGAAGGCGATCGACGCGATGATCCCGATCGGCCGCGGCCAGCGCGAGCTGATCATCGGCGACCGCCAGACGGGGAAGACCTCCGTCGCCCTCGACGCCATCATCAACCAGAAGGGGAAGGGCGTCGTCTGCATCTACGTCGCGATCGGGCAGAAGAACTCGACGGTCGCGCAGGTCGTCCAGACCCTCGAGGCGAACGGCGCGATGGAGCACACGATCGTCGTCGCCGCGAGCGCGTCGGACCCGGCGCCGCTCCAGTACATCGCCCCCTACGCCGGCTGCGCGATGGGCGAGTACTTCCAGTTCACCGGCAAGGACGGACAGCCCGCGTCGAAGGACAACCCCGGCGGGCACGTCCTCGTCATCTACGACGACCTCTCCAAGCAGGCGGCCTCCTACCGCGAGATCTCGCTCCTCCTCCGCCGGCCGCCGGGCCGCGAGGCGTACCCGGGCGACGTCTTCTACCTCCACAGCCGCCTCCTCGAGCGCGCCTCGAAGCTGAACGACGAGCTCGGCGGCGGGTCGCTGACGGCCCTCCCGATCATCGAGACGCAGGCGAACGACGTCTCCGCCTACATCCCGACGAACGTCATCTCGATCACGGACGGGCAGATCTTCCTCGAGTCGGGCCTCTTCTACTCCGGCCAGCGCCCGGCCATCAACGTCGGCATCTCGGTCTCCCGCGTCGGCGGATCGGCGCAGGTCCGGACGATGCGGACCGTCTCCGGCACGCTCCGCCTCGACCTCGCGCAGTACCGCGAGCTCGCCGCCTTCGCGCAGTTCGGCTCCGACCTCGACAAGGCGACCCAGAGCCAGCTGAACCGCGGCAAGCGCCTCACGGAGATCCTCAAGCAGAACGTCTTCGTCCCGATGGACGTCGCCCTCCAGGTCGCCTCGGTCTTCGCCGGGACGAAGGGCTTCCTCGACGACCTCCGCGTCGAGGCCGTCCTGCCGTTCGAGAAGACGCTCCACCGGACGCTCCTCTCCGAGAAGGGCGCCCTCCTCGACGAGGTCCGGACCGCGAAGAAGATGACGAAGGAGCTCGAGGAGGCCCTCGCGGCCGCCGTGACCGAGGCCAAGAAGCTCTTCCTCGCCGACAACCCGAGCGCGAAGGCCTGACGCCGGAGACGCGATGCCGAACCTGATCGACATCCGGCGGCGGATCCGCAGCGTCAAGTCGACGCAGCAGATCACGAAGGCGATGAAGATGGTCGCCGCGTCGAAGCTCCGCCGGTCGCAGGAGCGGGTCGTCGCGGCGCGCCCGTACGCCCGCACGCTCGGCGCGACGCTCGCCTCGGTCGCGGGGCGCCTCCCGGCGCGCGAGGACGGCGCGCCGGCGCACCCTCTCCTCGCGCAGCGCGAGGAGAAGACGGTCGTCCTCGTCGTCGTCACGGGCGACAAGGGTCTCTGCGGAGCTTTCAACACGAACGTGAACCGCGTGGCCGGCGCCTTCGTGCGCGAGAAGAGGTCCGCCGGGGTCGAGGTCTCCCTCGTGGCGCTCGGCCGCAAGGCGTGCGACTTCTGGAAGCGGCGCACGGTGCCGGTCCTCGAGGCGCGCCCCGGGCTCTTCCTGCGCTTCGGCTACGAGACGGCCGCCGAGGTGGCCCGTTCGCTGGCCGCGCGCTTCACCGGAGGAGAGGTCGACGCCGTCTACGTCGTCCACAACGAGTTCAAGAGCGTCATCTCGCAGGTCGTCGGCACGAAGAGGCTCCTGCCGATCGAGCTCGACGAGCTGGGGGCGGGCGAGAGCGGCGGGACCGACTACCTCTTCGAGCCCGGCCCGGACGTCATCCTCGGACGCCTCCTCCCGCGGCATGTCGAGTTCCAGCTGTTCCGCATCCTTCTCGAGTCGAACGCGGCCGAGAACGCCGCGCGGATGACGGCCATGGAGTCGGCGACGAAGAACGCGGGCGAGATGATCGACTCGCTCACCCTCACCTACAACCGCGCGCGCCAGGCGAAGATCACGAAGGAGCTCATCGAGATCGTCTCCGGCGCCGAGGCGCTGAAGTGAACCGGGGGAACCCGCGCCCGGGTTTCCCCCGGCCCCCCTCCGCGGCTCTGGGGATCGGACCGACCCCCTCCGCGGTCCTGGAAATGCGACCGACCCCCTTCGCGCCCGGGGGGAAGAGCATGAACCGCCTCTCCCCGCCCGTATCCGAGTACTCCCGGCCCCGCCGGCCGCAGAGGTAGCACATGGCCATCGAAGGCAAGATCGTCCAGGTCATCGGCCCCGTCGTCGACGTGGAGTTCCCGGGCGGGCATCTGCCCGCCATCCTGAACGCCGTCCACGTCACCGACCCGGACGGCCTCTCCACGGTCGACATCGACCTGATGACCGAGGTGGCCCAGCACCTCGGCGAGAACCGGGTCCGCTGCATCGCGATGAAGCCGGCCGACGGCCTCGTGCGCGGCATGAAGGCGGTCGACCTCGGCGCTCCGATCTCGGTCCCGGTCGGTCCCGAGACGCTCGGGCGGATCCTGAACGTCATCGGCGAGCCGGTCGACGGACTCGGGCCGGTCGCCACGAAGGAGCGCTGGCCGATCCACCGGCACGCGCCCGCCTACGACGAGCAGACGACCTCGGTCGAGCTGTTCGAGACGGGGATCAAGGTCATCGACCTCCTCGAGCCGTACACGAAGGGGGGCAAGACGGGCCTCTTCGGCGGCGCCGGCGTCGGCAAGACCGTCCTCATCATGGAGCTCATCAACAACGTCGCGAAGGCCGCGGGCGGCTACTCGGTCTTCGCGGGCGTCGGCGAGCGGACCCGCGAGGGGAACGACCTCTGGCTCGAGATGACCGAGTCGGGCGTCATCGACCCGCACGACTGGAAGAAGTCGAAGGCGTCGCTCATCTACGGCCAGATGACGGAGCCCCCGGGCGCGCGCCTCCGCGTCGGCCTGACGGGCCTCACCGTCGCCGAGTGGTTCCGCGACACGGAAGGGAAGGACGTCCTCCTCTTCATCGACAACATCTTCCGCTTCACCCAGGCGGGCTCGGAGGTCTCGGCGCTCCTCGGCCGGATGCCGTCGGCCGTCGGCTACCAGCCGAACCTCGCGACCGAGATGGGCGAGCTGCAGGAGCGGATCACCTCGACGAAGAAGGGCTCGATCACGTCGGTCCAGGCGATCTACGTGCCGGCCGACGACCTGACCGACCCGGCGCCGGCGACCGCCTTCGCCCACCTCGACGCGACGACCGTCCTCTCGCGCCAGATCGCCGAGCTCGGCATCTACCCGGCCGTCGACCCGCTCGCCTCGACCTCGAAGATCCTCTCTCCGATGGTCGTCGGCGAGGAGCACTACGCCGTCGCGCGGCAGGTCCAGCAGATCCTCCAGAAGTACAAGGACCTCCAGGACATCATCGCAATCCTCGGCATCGACGAGCTCTCCGAGGACGACAAGCTCGTCGTCGCGCGCGCGCGGAAGATCCAGCGCTTCCTCTCGCAGCCGTTCCACGTCGCCGAGCAGTTCACCGGGATCCCCGGCAAGTACGTGAAGATCGCCGACACGATCCGCTCGTTCAAGGAGATCGTCGAGGGCAAGCACGACGAGGTGCCCGAGCAGGCGTTCCTGCTGCAGGGGACGATCGACGACGTCCTCGAGCGCTACGAGCGGATGAAGAAGGCGGGCGAGGCCTGATCCGATGTCCGCGCCCGGCCGCCTCACGCTGACGGTCGTCACGCCGGAGCGCTCCGTCGTGGAGCGCGTCGCGTGCGACGCCGTGTCGCTCCCGGGCGAGCTCGGCGAGCTCGGCATCCTCCCGGGCCACACGCCCCTCGTCTCCCTCCTCTCCGTCGGCCGGGTCACCTGGACCGACGGGGGACGGAAGACCTCCGTGGCGGTCCGCGGAGGCTTCGCCGAGGACGCGGACGACTCCGTCCGCGTCCTCGCGGACCTCGCCGCCGAGAAGGACGCGATCGACGCCGCCGCGGCGCGCGAGGAGCTCGGAGCCGGCGACGGGCGGCGTCTCGCCGTCGTCGGCCGGGAGGAGCTCGACGCGGTGAACGCGGACATCGCCTACGCCGAGGCGAAGCTCGCCGTCGCGCAGGGGAGCTGACGCCGTGACCGACGAGAAGGACGGCCGGATCCGCGAGGCGTTCGACTCCGTCCGGCGCGACCTCGATGCCCGCCTCGGCGACGAGGAGCGCGCCGCGGTCGACCGGCTCCACGCCGCGGCGGCCGAGGGAGACTCCGCCCGCGCCCGAGAGGAGCTCGCCTCGGTGAAGGACCGGCACGGCTGGCTCTACGAGGAGCTCGTGAAACACCCGGGCCTCGCCGCCGTCATCGACGAGCTCGCACTCTGGGGGTTCTGAGGCTCGAGCCGGCGCGTTCCGCGCCTCGGGTAGCATCGACGGATGGCGCTTCGCGGGCGGGTGAGGGAGGCTCTCGCGGGAGCGGCTCCGGCCGCGATTCTCGTCGCCGCCTTCGCGACGCTCTTCTTCGACGTCCTCGTCCGGGGGCAGACGTTCCTCGGAAGTGACCCGGCCCGCCACCACTTTCCCCTGCTGAGCCTCGTCCGGCCGCTCTGGAGGCTCGAGGGGGGACTCCCCCTCTGGAACCCGCTCCTCGCCGCGGGGCAGCCGTGGGCCGCGAACCCCGAGCAGGCGGCCTTCCACCCGTTGACGTGGCTGTTCCTCGTCTTCCCGCCCACCCTCGCCTTCCGCCTGCAGGTCCTCGTTCCCGTCGCGGCCGCGATGGCGGGTGCGGCCTTTCTGGGGCGAGCCCTGCGGCTGCCGCCCGCAGCGGCCGGGGCCCTCGCCCTGGCCTGGGGAGCGGGAGGGGCGTTCCTCTCGTCGACCCAGTACTTCCCGGCCCTTTTCGCGGGCGCAGCTCTCCCCTGGGTCCTCGGTTTCGCCGCCCGGGTGGCGCGCGGCGAGGGACCGTCCGCCGTCGCCGGCCTCGCCGTCGCGGAGGCCTTCCTCTGTGCGGCCGGCGAGCCGACCCAGATGCTCCTCTCCGGACCGCTCGCGATCCTCACCGCGTGGCACGCGCTCCGAGCGCACGCCGAAGCCGGCGCGCCCCTCCGTGCCTGGCGGCGCGTCGCGGCGAGGACGGCGCACCTCGCGGCCGGCCTCGCCCTCGGCGCCCTGATCGCGGCGCCGACGCTTCTCCCGGGCGCGTTTCACGCGCGCAAGACGGTCCGGGCCGACGGGCTCCCGGAGCACGTGGCGTCCTACTGGTCGGCGACGCCGTGGAGGGCGGGGGAGCTCCTCGTCCCGAGCGTCCTCGGCCGGGAATCCGATCCGTCCGGCGGCGAAGCCGCTCGCGACACATGGCGGGACCGGCTCTACCCGGGGCGCGGCGAGCCGTACCTCGCCTCCGTCTACCCAGGCCTCGTCGCGACGCTCCTCGCCGCCTTCGCCTGGGGGCGCGGCGCCCCCGGAGCCCGAGCCTGGGGCGGCGCCGGCCTTCTCGCCGCGCTGGTGGCCGCGGGCATCCACGGTCCGCTCTGGGCGCACCTTCGGAAGCTTCCCCTGCTGGACGGCACCCGTTACCCGGAGAAGCTCCTCCTCGCCGCCGCGTTCGCGGTGGCGGTCTCGGCGGCGCTCGGCCTCGCCGCCCTGGTCGAGGCGCCGGCGCGCACGCGGCGCGCACTCGGCCTGTCCGCGGCCGCCCTCGCCCTGCTGCTCCTGGCCGGGTGGGGGCTCGGCACGCGGTCCGCTGGAGCGTACCCGGCGCAGCTCCTCGCGGAGCAGGCGCTCCCGCAGGCCGCGCTCGCGGCCGCGGCTGCCGCGCTTCTCCTCCTGGTCCCGGAGACCGGAAGAGCACGCGCGGCGCTCGTCGGCCTCCTCCTCGTGCTGCTCGGCGCCGACCTCGTCCTTCGTGGGCGGCCGGTTCTCCGGACGGGATCCCCCCGGCACCTCGTGGAGCTCCCGCCTCAGTTCGAGGCGCTCCGCCGGAATCCGCCGCGCGGCTACCTCGTCCACGCGGCCGCCTGGACGCCGGAGCTCTGGAAGGTCCAGGCGATCGGCGAGCCGCCCGCGATGGCGCGCTTCGGGATCGCGTCGGCGCTCGACTACGACTTCGGAATGACGGAGCTCGCCTGGAGCGCGCGGGCGACGGAGACGATCTTCTCCACGATCGCCCGCGCGCCCGACGCGGCGGGCCCGGTCCTGCGGCGGAGATCGGTCGCGGGCGTCATCCGCTTCCGGCCCGGCGTTCCGCGTTCGCGGAAAGAGGCCGACCGCATCCCGCGGGCGGAGCTCCTCGAGCTCCTCGCGCTCCGCGACCCGCTCCCTTTCGCGTTCCTCGCGACGGAGGCCCGGCCCGTGCGCGACGCGGCGGAGTGGAGCCGGACCGTCGTCGCCCTCGGAGAGGGGGCCGCGACGACCGCGTGCGTCGACGCCGCTCACGCCGGGGCGCTGCCGTCGCGCCTCTCGGGGGGCGGAGCCGCCGTGATCGAGCGCCGGCCGGGTCGGATCCGGATCGAGGTCGCCGCCGAGGGGCCGGAGCCGGCCCTCCTCGCGGTGAACCAGACGTGGGACCCCGGCTGGCGGGCGACCGTCGACGGCCGGCCGGTGCCGCTCCTGCGGACGGACCTCTCGCTCTCGGGCCTCGTCGTCCCTCCGGGTCGGCACGACGTCGGCCTCCGGTACGAGGACCCGGCCGTGACGGCCGGCCTCGCGCTCGGCGCCTGCGGCCTCGTCGCCTGCGTCGCGCTGGCCCTGCGGGGGCGACGGAGGCTCCGGACGGGGGCCGTATCATCGGAAGGTTGAGCACCGCTGACGACAGGGACCCCTGGTACGCGAGCTGGTTCGGAGAGGAGTACCTCGCGCTCTACCCGAACCGGGACGACCTGGAGGCGGCGCGCCAGGCCCAGTTCGCCTACGGGCTCCTCGCGCCGTACGCGGCGAAGGCGAAGGGCGGGATCCTGGACCTCGCCTGCGGCACGGGGCGGCACGCCGTCGTCCTTTCCCGGGGCGGCTTCCCGGTGACGGGCGTCGACCTCTCGGCCCCGCTCCTCTCTCGCGCGCGGGCCCGCCGGGCCGAGCCGGACGCGGGCTTCGTACGCGCCGACATGCGCCGCCTCCCGTTCGGGAGCGGCAGCTTCGGCGCCGTCGTCAACTTCTTCACCTCGTTCGGCTACTTCGACGACGCGGGCGACGACCTGCGCGTCGTCGGCGAGGTGGGGCGGGTGCTGGCGACGGGAGGGGCGTTCCTGTCCGACGTCTTCAACGCGCCGCGCGTCCTCGCGACGCTCGTCTCGCACGAGGAGAAGACGGTCGCCGGGGAGCGGGTCTCCATCCGGCGGCGGTACGACCCGGCGACGCGGCGGCTCGAGAAGGAGATCACCATGGGGAGCGGCTCCGCGGCGCGCACCTTCCGCGAGAGGGTGCGCGTCTACCTGCGGGACGAGCTGGAGTCGATCCACTGGGGCGCCGGGCTCCGGGTCGTCGCCGCGTTCGGCGACTTCGACGGCTCCCCCTTCGACGAGCGGCGCTCCCCCCGACTGATCCTCCTCACGGTCTCCGGAGGGACCCGATGACGATCCCGCTCGAGACGCTGCCGGCCATCCCGCTCCTCGCGCGCGGCCACGCGACCGGCGCCCCCGACGTCTCGCGGTTCCTCGGCGAGAGGGCCTCGGTCGACGCGATCGCTGCCCGCGCGGCGGAGGTCCTCTCCCGCTTCCGTCCCCGGGTCGGCGCCGACGCCTCGCTCGCGGAGCTCGCCTCGGGCGAGCGGGCCGCGGTCGTGACGGGCCAGCAGGTCGGCCTCCTCACCGGGCCGCTGCTGACCGCGGTTAAGGCGCTCGCGGCCGTGAAGGTGGCCGAGGACCTGACGGCCGCGGGGACGCCTCTTGCGCCGGTTTTCTGGTGCGCGTCCGAGGACCACGACCTCGTCGAGGTGACCCGCGTCCCCCTCCCGGGGCCCGACGGCCCGATCGAGACGGGGCCCGACCCGGAGCCTCTCGCGCGCAACCGCCGGCCCGTCGGCGGGCTCCCAGTCGAGGTCGACGTCGCGGCAATCCTGGAACGTGCGCGCGCCGAAGCGGGATCGCTCGCAGACGAGGAGAGCCTCGAGGCGCTGCGCGCGGCGCACGCCGGGGCGACCTACCGGAGCGCGTTCGTGGCCTCGCTTTCGTGGCTCCTCGGCGAGCCGGCGCTCCTCTTCGCGGACGCGGCGCGCGCCGAGGAGAAGCCGTTCCTCGTCCCTCTCGCCGTCCGCCTCGTGCGGGAGCGGGAGGTCGTGCGTCGGCGTCTCGAGACGCGCGCGGCGGAGCTGGCCGCCGCGGGCCACCCGCTCCAGGTGGTCTCGGAGCCCGGGGCGCTCCCGCTCTTCGCGCTCGTCGACGGGGAACGGCTCCTCCTCCGCGAACGGGAGGGGGCTCTCGAGCTGAAGGGCCGGGACGGCGAGCGCTTCGCGGAGGAGGACGTCGTCGCCCGCTTCGAGGCGGGCGAATGGCTCCCCTCCTTCTCCGCGCTCTCGCGCCCGCTCGCCGCGTCGACGCTCTATCCCGTCGCGGCGACCGTCCTCGGGCCGGCGGAGCTCGCCTACTGGGCCCAGATGCTGCCGCTCTTCGAGTGGGCCGGGCTCGTGCCGCCGATCCTCGTGCCGCGGCCGATGGCCGCTCCCGTGACGGCCGCCGAACGCCGGGCGCTCGGCCGGCTCGGCCTCGGCCTCGCCGACCTCCTCGCCGGCGTCGACGCCCTCCTCGCGAGGCGCGGCGCCGTCCGGGCCGGGGAGCTCCTCGACGAGCTCGTCGCGCTACGCGACGGGGCGCTCTCGGGGCTCGACGCGCTCGCGCCGCGGCTCGCCGCCGTCGAGGCGGGGCTCGGGAAGAACGTCGCCGCCACGCGCGAGAACGTCCGGTTCGCGTTCGAGAAGCTCGCCGACCGGGCGCGGGCCGCCGCCGGGCGCGCCGACGAGGCCGAGGCGCGCCAGCTCCGCCGCCTGGCGGCGTCGCTCGCGCCGGGCGGGCGTCCCGCCGAGCGCCTCTATCCGCCGCTTCCGTGGCTCCTCCGGCACGGCCGGGCCGGCCTCGTCGGCCCGCTGAAGGAGCAGCTCCGCTGGGACGTCGCGGGGCTGCAGGAGATCGACCTGTGAACGAGACCGTGGAGATCCTGGCCGTCGGGGCCCACCCGGACGACGTCGAGCTGGGCTGCGGGGGGACGCTCGCCCTCCTCGCCCGCGCCGGGCGGAGCGTCGGGATCCTCGACCTGACGCGCGGCGAAGCGGGGACCCGCGGCACGCCCGAGACGCGGGCGGCGGAGGCCGACGAAGCGGCGCACCTCCTCGGCGCGCGGTTCCGCGACCGGCTCGACCTCGGCGACGGGAACCTCCGGACGGACCGGGCGGCGGAGCTCGAGGTGATCGAGGTCGTCCGCCGCCGAAGGCCGCGCCTCGTCTTCGCGCCGCTCCCGAACGACCGGCACCCGGATCACGTCCGCGCGGGACGCCTCGTCGCCGACGCCGCGTTCTACGCCGGCCTGCGTGCCCTCGAGACGGGCCTCCCGCCGCACCGCCCGCAGCAGGTCGTCTACTTCCCCTCGACATTCCTGGCCGAGCCGACGTTCCTCGTCGACGTGACCGGGACGCTCGAGGTGAAGCTCGCCGCGGTCCGCGCGTTCCGGAGCCAGTTCTTCGACCCGGCCTCGAAGGAGCCGGCGACGTTCATCTCGTCTCCCGAGTTCCTCGACGGGGTGACGGCCCGGGCCCGCGCGTTCGGGCGGCTCGCGAACGTCGGGGCGGCCGAAGGCTTCGTCTCGCCGCGGCCACCCCTCCTCGCCGACCCGCTCGCCGCGTTCGACGGCTTCGAGAAGGGGTTCTGACGGCGTGAAGATCGGAATCGCCTGCTACCCGACCTTCGGCGGCTCCGGCGTCGTCGCGACCGAGCTGGGGCACGAGCTCGCGAGCCGCGGGCACGACGTCCACTTCATCAGCTACGCCCTCCCGTCGCGCCTGAACCTCTTCCAGCGCGGGGTCTCGTACCACGAGGTCGCGGTCCCCACCTACCCGCTCTTCAACTACCCGCCGTACGACCTCGCGCTCGCCACGCGGATCGTCGACGTGGCGCTCCACGAAGGGCTCGACGTCCTCCATGCGCACTACGCGCTCCCGCACGCGATCTCGGCGCACCTCGCGCGGGAGATGCTCCTCCCGCGGCGTCTCGCCGTCGTCACGACCCTCCACGGGACCGACGTCACGATCGTCGGGCAGGACCGCTCCTACCTCCCGATCACCCGCTTCGGGATCGAGCGGTCCGACGCCGTCACCGCCGTCTCCGAGTACCTCGCCCGGGTCACCCGCGAGGTCTTCGACCCGGTCAAGGAGATCGAGGTCGTCCCGAACTTCATCGACCCGGAGCGCTGGCGCCCGGCAGAAGGCCCGCGCCGCCGGAGCTGCTTCGCGAAGGAGGGCGAAAGGCTCCTCCTCCACGTCTCGAACTTCCGGCCCGTCAAGCGGGTCCTCGACGTCGTCGAGGTCTTCGACCGCGTCCGCCGCGAGCTGCCCGCCCGGCTCCTGATGATCGGCGACGGCCCCGACCGTCCCGCGGCCGAGGAGCTCTGCCGGGCGCGCGGGCTCGCCGGGCTCGTCCACTTCCTCGGGAATACGCCGGCGGTCGAGGAGGTCATGCCGACGGCGGACCTCTACGTCCTGACGACCGACATGGAGTCGTTCGGCCTCTCCGCCCTCGAGGCTCAGGCGAGCGGCGTCCCGGTCCTCGGCTACCAGGCCGGCGGCCTGCCGGAGGTCATCGAGAGCGGCACGACCGGCTTCCTTCGCCCGGTCGGGGACGTCGCCGGCCTCGCCGCGGACGGCGTGGCCCTTCTGCGGGACGAGCGCGCGTACCGCGAGGCCTCGCGCGCCGCCCGCGCCCGAGCCGTCTCGCTTTTCGACGCCGACGCGATCGTCGAGCGCTACCTCGCCCTCTACGAGAGGGTCGTCGCCGAAGCCGGGGGCTGATGGCGGCCGGCCGGCGAAAGCGCCGCCCGAAAGCCGGCGCGCACGACGGAGGCCAGCTCCCGCTCGGTCGCCCCGAGCCGGGCGAGAAGCCGGTACTCGCCGAGGAGCGTCGTCCCGAAGAGGCCGGGGTCGTCGGTCGCGAGGGTCACGGCGACGCCGCTCCGGAGCAGCCGGAGGACCGGATGCCCCGCGAGGGGGTGGGTGCCGGTCGCCGCGTTCGAGGTGAGGCAGACGTCGAGCGCGACGCCCGATCGGGCGAGGCGCCGGACGAGGGCCGGGTCGGCGGCGGCGCCGACGCCGTGCGCGATCCGGCGCGGCCTCAGCCAGCGGAGCGCCTCGGCGACGGAGTCGGGACCCCCCGTCTCGCCGGCGTGGACGACGGACGCGAGGCCCAGGCGCGGGAGGCGCCGGTAGACGGAGACGAAGTCCCGCGCCGGAACGGCGAGCTCGTCCCCGCCGAGGCCGAAGCCGACCGCGCGCGGCCAGGGATGGCTCGCGTGGAGGTCGAGGACGCGGTGCGCCGCGTCGGGCCCGAAGTGCCGGACGGCGTCGAGCAGGACGCGGATGCGGCCGTATCCCGCTCGCTCGTGGGCGCCGAAGACGTGCTCGACGGCATCGCGGACGGCGGGCCACGGAAAGCCGATGCGCTCGACGACGGCCGGCGAGACGTAGACCTCGGCGTAGACGATCCGGCCGCGGCGGAGGCGGGCCGTCAGGTCGCGCGCGAGGAGGGCGAAGTCGTCCGGCCCGCGCAGGAGGCGACAGACGTCGCGGTAGAGCGAGAGGAAGCCCGCGAGCGAGCCGGGGCGCCCGCGGGCGCGGACGGCCGCGAGGTCGGGGAAGAGGGGCGAGCCGGCGCGGCGGGCGAGCCGGACGAGCGTCGCGGGGCGGACGGCCCCTTCGAGGTGGAGGTGGAGCTCGGCCTTGGGGCGGAGGGCGAGGGCGCGGAGGGCGTCGGCGACGGCCACGAGCCCGCATCCTACGGGAGGAGGCCGGCGGCGGAGCCGGCCGCGGTCCCGTCGGAGCGTCTCTGGCTGCGGGGGGCCGCGTTCGGCCTCGACCTGATCTGCCTCGCCGGCGGCCCGCTCCTCCTCGCCACCGTCGTCGTCTTCCTCGTCGGCCTCGTCGCCCCGGACCCGCCGGCCAGCCTCCCGCGGGTCTTCCGGGCAGCGCAGGCGCTCTTCGTCCTCCTCTTCCTCTTCCGCGACGTCCGCGGCGCGAGCCCCGGAAAGGTGCTCCTGGGGCTCTCGGTCGTCCGGATCGACCGAGGTCCGCTCCGCGTGCGCGACTCGGTCCTTCGGAACCTCCCCCTCCTCGTTCCGGGCCTCAACCTGCTCGAGGCCCTCTCGGTCGTCCGCCGGCCCGATTCCCGGCGCCTCGGCGACCGGCTGGCCGGGACCGCGGTGGGCGAATCATGACCGGCGCGAAACTTCCGGCCCGTTTCGTTCGTTTCTGCTGGTGGAGGTCGCCATGGACCGCTTTCCGAGACTCCCTCGCCTCGCCCTCCCGCTCGCGGCCCTCGCCGTAGCGGCCCTCGCCCTGGCGGGCGGGGCGCTCGCCGGCCAGGTCGTCGAAGAGCCGTTCGAGAAGACGTATGACGGAACCGGCATCGAGCGCGTCCGCCTCCAGAACGTGAACGGCCCCGTCCGGGTCGGGACCTGGGAGAAGGGGCACGTCCGCGTCTCGGCCGTGAAGCGCGCGAAGGGGTCGCGGGCCGAGGAAGCGATCGCCCAGACCGAGATCCGGGTGACGAAGAGGGCCGGCGCGATCGAGATCGAGACGGTCCTCCCGAAGCCGACGCGGTCGTGGGGCATCTTCAGCTGGGGAGGCCGGGGCGGGGCCGAGGTCGCCTACGAGCTCCTCCTCCCGGCCAGCCTTCCGGTCGACGTGGAGACCGTCAACGGGCGGGTCACGGCCGAGAAGAGGCTCGGGGCGGTCACCCTGAACACGGTGAACGGCTCCGTCCGCGTCGAAGAGCAGGGCGGGCCGCTGCACGTCAACACGGTGAACGGCTCCGTGGAGGTCATCTTCACGGGCTCGCTCCAGACGGCCGACCTCGAGACCGTGAACGGTTCCGTGACCGTCACCTGCGCGCGCGACTCCTCCTTCCGGTTCGACCTTCAGACCGTCAACGGCAAGATCCGGTCCGACTTTCCCGACGTGACCGTCGAGGGGAAGTGGGGCCCGAAGGAGGCCCGGGGAGAGATCGCCGGAGGGCGCGAGAGGCTGACCGTCGAGACGGTCAACGGCGAGGTCCGGGTCCTCGCGGGGGACGCGACGGAGCGCTGAGAGGGCGGTTTCCCGTACACTCCGGCCATCACCGAAAGGAGACCTCGATGCCGGAAGAAGTCGGAGCTCCGGCTCCGCCGCCCCCGCCCCCTCCGCCGCCCGCCCCGCCGGCGAGCTCGAAC
>JAGOBQ010000353.1 GCA_017999215.1 Thermoanaerobaculia bacterium | reverse complement strand
TCCCGTCTCCGGAGGCCGCTACCTCCGCACGCGGAGCCGGATCGTCGTGGGAGTCAACCCGCGCGAGACGGCCTACGGCCGCTCTCCGGGCCTCGCCGCACGGATCGACTTCTCGGGCCGCCGGATCTCGGCCCTCCGGCGCGAGCCGGACGGGGCGCCCGTCCCGTACGTCGTCTTCGAGCCGGAGGTCGTCGGCTCCGTCTTCGACCGGAAGATGGAGGACCGAACGCTCGTCCGCCTCGAGAGGGTCCCGAAGGTCGTCGTCGACGCGATCGTCACGACGGAGGACCGGGACTTCTTCACGCACGCCGGGCTCGACCCGACACGGCTCGCCGGCGCCCTCCTGCAGGGGATCGCGCGCGGCCGGAAGGTCCGCGGGACGAGCACGCTGACGCAGCAGCTCGTCAAGAACCTCTTCCTCACGCCCGAGCGGACGCTTCGGCGAAAGGCCGTGGAGGCGCTCCTCGCGGTCATCCTCGACGCGAAGTACGGCAAGGAGGAGATCCTCGAGGCGTACCTCAACGAGATCTACCTCGGGCAGCGGGGCGCGGTCTCGGTGACGGGCGTGGAGGAAGCGGCCCGCTACTATTTCGGCAAGCCCGTCTCGCAGCTCGACCTCCCCGAGTCCGCGATGCTCGCCGGGCTCATCTCCTCGCCGGGCCGGTACTCCCCCTTCCGGAACCCGGAGCGCGCGAGGGCGCGACGGGCGCTCGTCCTGAAGTGGATGCTCGAGGAGCGGAAGATCGACAAGGCCGCCCACGACGTCGCCCTCGCCGCGCCCCTCACCCGCGTCTCGAAGCCGATGACCGGGATCGAGGCGCCGCACTTCGTCGACTTCGTCCTGACCCAGGTGTCCGAGTCGCGGAGCGACCTGTCGGGCGCGGGCCTCTCGATCTTCACGACGCTCGACCCCGACATGCAGGAGGCGGCGCACGCGGCCGTCCAGGAGGGGCTCGCGGAGCTCGAGAAGCGGTTCAAGCGCCTCCGGACCGCGGAAGGGGACCAGAGCCTCCAGGCGGCGCTCATCGCCCTCGACCCGCACACCGGCTCGATCCGCGCCCTCGTCGGAGGGCGCGACTACCAGACGAGCCAGTTCAACCGCGTCGTGCAGGCGAAGCGGCAGCCGGGCTCCCTCTTCAAGCCGTTCGTCTACCTCGCCGCGTTCCAGAGGCGCGACCTCTCTCCGCCCGTCACGCCCGTGACGATCCTCCAGGATTCGCAGATCGCCCTCGTCTTCGGCAAGACGGAGGAGGAGACCTGGTCGCCGCGGAACTACGACGGCCAGTTCCTCGGGCCGGTCACCGTGCGGCAGGCCCTCGAGCAGTCCCGGAACATCCCGACCGTCCGGCTCGCCGTCTGGGAGACGGGAGCGGGGAAGACGCTGCTGCCGGACGTCATCGAAGCCGCCCGGAAGGCGGGGATCACCTCCCGGCTGAAGGCGTATCCGTCGCTCGCGCTCGGGTCGTTCGAGTGCACGCCGATGGAGATCGCCGCGGCGTACTCCGTCTTCGCGAACGGCGGGATCCTCGTGAAGCCGAACGCGCTCCTCGGCCTCGTCGGGCCGGAAGGGCGCCGGATCGAGCGGAAGGACGCCCCGCTTGCCCGCGCGGCCGACCCGGCCGCCGTCGCGGTCCTCGACTCGATCCTCCAGGGGGTCGTGAACCGCGGCACGGGGGCCTCCGCGCGCGGGCGCGGGGCGCAGGGGATCTTCGCCGGTAAGACCGGGACGACGAACGACGGCCGCGACGCCTGGTTCATCGGCTTCTCGCCGCGCCTCCTCGTCGCCGTCTGGGTCGGCTTCGACGACAACCGCGGCCTGAACCTCTCCGGCTCGACCGCGGCGGTCCCGATCTACTCCGCCTTCGTCCGCCGGCTGCCGGCCCACTACTTCGAGGAGCCGTTCCCGCAGGTCCCGGGGACGGTGACCGCCTCCGTCGACCCGACGACGGGGATGCTCGTGACGGAGGAGTGCCCCACCTCCGTGAACGAGCTGTTCGTCGCGGGGACCGAGCCGACGGAGCGCTGCACGGTCCACGCGTCCGGCGGCTGGCCGTTCGGCGGCGAGGCGACGCCCGAGCCCGCGGCCGGCGATCCGCCGTGACCGGATCGCGGTTCGACCTTCCGGGCGTCGACCTCGACCTCGTCGCGCGCAGTCACGGCTGGTACGACCTCGCGCCGTTCGCCTGGGACGAGGCGCGGCGGACCCTCTCCTTCGTCTTCCTCGCCGACGGCGTCCCCGAGCGGGCCGTCCTTTCGCCGCGGAACGGGGGCGTTCGGGCCGTCGCGACCGCGCCGACCCGCCTCGCCCGGCCCGTCGTCGCGCGGGTCCTCGACCTCGACGCGGAGCTCGAGCCGTTCCACGCGCTCTGCGCCGAGAAGCGGGACGAGGGGTTCGGATGGATCGCCGAGCGGCGCGCGGGCCGCGTCCTTCGAGCCCCGACGCTCTTCGAGGACGCCGTGAAAGTGCTCTGCACGACGAACTGCTCCTGGTCCCTCACGCGGTCGATGGTGACGCGGATGGTCGCCGCGTTCGACCGGGGCGGGGCGTTCCCCGACGCGGCGTTCCTCGCCGCGCTTCCGGAGCGCCGGCTCCGCGAAGAGCTGAAGCTGGGGTACCGGGCGCCGTTCCTCAGCGCCTTCGCGACGCGCGTCGCCGGCGGCGCGCTCGACCTCGCGGCCTGGGAGGACGCGGCGCTGCCGGACGACGAGCTGGCGGCACGGATTCGTTCCGAGAAGGGCTTCGGCCCCTACGCGGCCGAGACGCTGCTGCGCCTCCTCGGGCGCCACGGCCGCCTCGGCCTCGACTCCTGGTCGCGCAAGCAGGTGGCCCGGCTCCGCTTCCGGGGCCGCCTCGTGAAGGACGCGCGCGTCGCCCGCTTCTACGCGCCCTTCGGGCGGTACGCCGGCCTCGCGTTCTGGCTCGACGTCACGCGCGACTGGCACGAGGGGCGCGAGCGCCTCTGGCCCTGAGGGGGCGCGCCGCCCGGCCTACAATCGCCGTCCGGAGGACGCGATGAAGAAGGCACCCGGTCCGTTCCGAAGGTTCGTCGAGGCGTACCCGGAATGCGGGATGACGTACGAGGCGCTGGCCGCCGCGAGCCGCGAGGCCGCCGGGTTCCCGGAGAAGGAAGCCGAGCTCCTCAAGCTCGCGCTCTCGATGGGCTCCCGTCTCGAGGGGGCGGTCCACTCTCACGCGCGCCGGGCGCTCGAGGCGGGTGCGACGGCGGGAGAAGTCCGCGGCGTCGCCCTCCTCGGCCTGACGACGCTCGGCCTGCCGCATTCGATGATGGGGACCTCGTGGATCGAGGACGTCCTGAGGGACGCAGAGAAGGCCGCGGCGAAGTCGGCGAAGAAGCCCCGGAAGAAGGCGAAGAAGGGGAAGTAGGACGGCCCGGCGGCGAGCCGCCGCCGGGCCGGCGTCTCTCTACCTCTTTCGGGCCCTCACCGAGGCGATCTCGGCGACGGCCGCGATCGCCGCGTCGACGTGCGCCTCGGTGTTGAACGGTCCGATCCCGAAGCGAACGGCGCCGTGGATCCTGTCCGTCCCGAGGTGCTCGTGGACCATCGGCGTGCAGTGGAGGCCCGTTCGGCAGGCGATGTCGTGGTCGACGTCGAGCATCGTCCCGGTGTCGGCGGCCTCGAGACCTTCGACGTTGAACGAGAGGACGCTGATCCGATCCTTGCCGGGGACGTCGTCGGCGCAGTAGAGGACGACGCCGTCGATCGCGCGGAGGCCGTCGCGGAGCTTCTTCCAGAGCGCCATCTCGCGCGCGTGGATCGCCTCCACCCCCTGGCCCACGACCCAGCTCACGCCGGCGTTGAGGCCCGCGATGCCGGGGAGGTTCGGGGTGCCGTACTCCATCCGGTACGGGTACTCGTCGAGGTGGTGGCGCTGGGCGCTCTTCACGCCGGTGCCGCCCGCGCGGGTGTGGCGGATCTCGACCCCCTCGCGGACGTACATGCCGCCGATCCCCATCGGCCCCATCAGGCTCTTGTGGCCGGTGAAGCAGATGACGTCGGCGCCGATCTCGTCGAGCCTGACGGGGACCGCGCCGCCGGACTGCGAGACGTCGACGATGAGGTGAACGCCCCGCTCGCGGCAGACCTTCCCGATCGGGGCGAGGTCCTGGAGCGTGCCGATCACGTTCGAGCCGTGGTTCATCACGACGGCCTTCGTGCCGGGGGTGATCTTCTCGATCACCTTCTGCGGGTCGATCCAGCCGTCGGCCTCGAAGTCGACCCAGTCGACCTTCACGCCCTGCTCGTGCTCGAGCATCCAGAGCGGGCGGAGCGTCGCGTTGTGCTCGAGGTGCGTCGTGACGACGTGGTCGCCCGGGGCGAGGAGCCCGAAGATCGCGAGGTTGAGGGCGTCGGTGGAGTTGTAGCCGAAGACGAGCCGGTTCGGGTCGGTCCCTCCGAAGAAGGAGCAGAGGAGCTTGCGGGTCCGGTCGACGAGGGAGCCGGCCGCGAGGCAGAGGTCGAAGCCGCTGCGCCCCGGGTTGACCCCGTAGGCGCGGTAGAAGCGGTCCATCGCGACGTAGGTCTCCTCCGGCTTCGGGAACGACGTCGCGCCGTTGTCGAGGTAGATCAGCTTCGTCTGGGGGGCGGCCGCCTCGGCGGCACCGGGCTTCTCCATCACGGTCGCGGACATGCTCCACCTTCCTCTCGCGGTCCGGGAACGATCGCGTCGGCGACGACCTCCGCGACGGTCCGGATCCGGACTCCGAGCTTGTATTCCTTGTTCAGCTCCATGAGCTGGTCGATGCAGTTGTGGCACGGCGCGACGACGACCGACGCGCCGGTCTCGCGGATCTGGTTCGCCTTCGTCCCGCCGGAGGCGATCCGCCGCTCCTTGTAGGCCGACATCGAGAGCTGGCCGCCCCCGCCGCCGCAGCAGAAGTTCTCCTCGCCGTGCGGGGCCATCTCGACGAACGCGCTCGCGGCGCGCCGCAGGACCCGGCGCTGCGGCGCGCGCACGCCCCCGTGGCGGCCGAGGTTGCTCGGGGCGTGGAG
>JAGOBQ010000352.1 GCA_017999215.1 Thermoanaerobaculia bacterium | reverse complement strand
GGCAGCCGGGATCATGCCTAGTCGCGTGGGCTCTGAGATGTGTGTAGGGGACAGCGTCCGCGAGTACGTCGAGGCGGTCCTCGTGGCGGTCGTCTTCGCGCTCTTCGCCAAGGCGTTCCTCGTCGAGACCTACCAGATCCCGAGCGGGTCGATGGAGGAGAGCCTCCTCGTCGGCGACCACGTCGTCGTCGACAAGCTCGGCTGGGCGCCGCGGAAGCTCCCGTGGGGGCCGATTCTCCCGTCGCGCGGGATCCGGCGGGGCGACGTCGTCGTCTTTCGCGGCCCGGAAGAGCCCGGGCGGGATTTCATCAAGCGGGCCGTCGCTCTGCCGGGCGAGACGGTCGAGATCCGCGACAAGCGGATCGTCGTCGACGGCGTCGTCCAGGAGGAGCCCTGGGTCGTCCACAGGGACCCCGCGGTCCTCTCGGGGGAGGGCCTCCCCGCCTCCCTCCGGGGGAGGGACGAGCTGGCGCCCCGGACGCTCCCGCCGGGCGCCTTCTTCGCGCTCGGCGACAACCGCGACGAGTCCCGGGACTCGCGGGCCTGGGGCCCGGTGCCGCTGGGGCACGTCCGGGGCCGGGCCCTCTTCGTCTACTGGTCCGTCCGGCCCCCCGAGGAGCCGATCCAGGGCCGCAACGCAGCCCTTCGCCGTCTCCTCGACGGCGCGATACACTTTTTCTCGAGAACCCGCTGGGAGCGGACCTTCCGAGCCGTCGGCTGAGCCGCGCCGGAGGGCCCAAAGAGGAGGCAGAGCATGTCGTCCCGGAAACGGATTCGCGGTGAGGGGGCCTTCGGCACGATCGTCGGGATCGCGGTCGTCGTCCTCGTCGGCATCGCGCTCTTCCAGATCATCCCGCTGCACTACGCCGGCAACAAGGTCAAGGACGCGATGAGCGAGCAGGCCAACTTCGCGGGGGTCAAGCCGCTCGACAAGATCCAGTACGAGATCTTCGTCGTCGCCCAGGAGGCGGGGACGCCCCTCACGCTCCAGGACATCAAGCTCCGCCGCCACGGAAGCGACGTGATCGTCGAGGCGAAGTACATCCAGAAGACCTCCATCCTCGGCTACCAGTACACCTACGCCTTCGATCACACCGTCCAGAAGCCGGTCTTCTGAGATGAACGCGGGGCGGGCGCGCCGATTCCGCCCGGGCGCCGGGGCCCGCCGGGGGGGCGCGCGCGGATGAAGCGCGAGCGGCCGCAGGAGGACGAGGCGGACGCCGGCGGCGTCCGCCTCGACGTCTTTCTCGACGTCGCGTGCCTCTACCCGACCCGCTCTCAGGCCAAGGAGGCGTGCGAAGGGGGGAAGGTCGACCTGAACGGCACGGCGGCGAAGCCCCACCGGATCGTGAGGCCGGGCGACACCCTCCAGGTCACCGTTCCGGGGAGGCGGAGGACGCTCGTCGTGAAGGCCGTCGCCGAGCGGCACGTCCCGAAGGCCCAGGCGCGGACGCTCTACGAGGAGACGACCCCCGAGCTCACGCCGGAGCAGCGCGAGGCGCAGCGGCTGGAGAAGCTCCTGGCTCCGCGCCGCGACGCCGGGTCCGGCCGGCTTTCCCGGCGGGAGCGGGAGGAGCGCGGCCGGCTGCGCGGCTACTGACCGCGCGCCGCCGCCGCGGCGGCGCGGGCTAAGATGCTTCCTCCTCTCCGATGAGAATCCTCCTCTACACGGGCAAGGGCGGCGTCGGCAAGACGACCGTCGCCGCGGCGACGGGCCTGACGCTGGCCGCCCGGGGCCTCCGGACGCTCGTGATGTCGGTCGACGCGGCGCACTCCCTCGCCGACGCCTTCGACCTCGACGGCCGCCTCGCCGACAAGCGGCGCGGCGCCCCGCTGTCGGTCGCCGAGAACCTCTGGATCCAGGAGGTCGACGTCACCGAGGAGATCGGCCGGCACTGGCAGGACATCTCCGGCTACGTCGCGACGCTCCTCGCCGTCACCGGCATCGAGGAGGTCCTCGCGGAGGAGCTCGCCATCTTCCCCGGCATGGAAGAGGTCTCCGCCCTCCTCTACGTCAACCGCTACGCCCGCGAGAACGCGTACGACGTCCTGATCCTCGACTGCGCGCCGACCGGGGAGTCTCTCCGTTTCGTCTCGCTCCCGCCGACGCTCGACTGGTACATGAAGAAGCTCTTCCGGGTCGAGCGGTCGCTGCTGAAGGTCGCCCGGCCGATGGTCGAGAGGGTGACGAGCCTCCCGGTCCCGTCCGAGCGTTACTTCGACAACGTGAAGGCGCTCGCCGAGAAGCTGGACGGCGTCGACGCGCTGCTGAAAGACCCGAGGAAGACGACCGTGCGCCTCGTGACGAACGCCGAGAAGATCGTCCTCAGGGAGACGCAGAGGGCCTTCATGTACTTCGGCCTCTACGGCTTCACCGTCGACGCCGTCATCGTGAACCGGCTCCTGCCGGAGTCGCTCGGCGATCCCTTCTTCGACAAGTGGCGCCGGACCCAGGCGCGCTTCCTCGCGGAGGCGAAGCGCTACTTCGACCCGGTTCCGATCTGGACCGTCCCGCTCAAGGACGACCAGGTCGTCGGCGCCGCGGGGCTCGCCGAGCTCGGCGCCGGGCTCTTCGCGGGGCTGGACCCGTCCGCGTCGTTCCGGACGACGCCCCCGTACCGGTTCCAGAAGAAGCCGGGACACTACCTCCTGACGCTCGACCTCCCCTTCGTCGAGAAGGAGGACGTCGAGCTCGCGGTCGCCTCGGGCGACCTCATCGTCACCATCGGCAACTTCCGTCACCACGTTCCGATCCCGCGGACCCTTTCGGGACTGGTCCCGACGAAGGCGAAGGTGGAGGCGGGGCGTCTGACGGTACGCTTCGAGCGGGCCCTCGTGGAGGCGGCAGATGGCTGAGCGGCGCGGGCGTCGGAAGGGCAGGCCGGGCGACGGTCTCGAGCCGGACTTCGGGCCGGGCTTCGATCCGGCCGAGGCCGCCCCGGCCGACGCGGGGACCGGCGACCGGGCCCCGGACACCGGAAGCCGGATCCCTTGCGGAAAAGACGGTTGCCTCCTGAAGCCGATCGGCGACCTCGCGGCCCGTTTCGCCCTCGAGCTCGCGCGCCGCGGGCATTCCGAATCGGCCGCCCGGGCGGCGACCTCCGGGATCGAGCTCCTCAGGGCCATGCGCGACTTCCTCGACGAGGAGATCGCGCTCGCCGAACGGGCGGCCGAGGCGCGCCGCACGGCGGGCCGCTACACGAAGATCCCGGTCGAGTAGGCGCGGGCCGAGCCCTCCCCACGCCGGTCCGCGGGTCAGGCCCCGTCGATCTCCGCCGCGATCGCCCGCGCCGCTCCGGCCGGGTCGGGCGCTCCCGTGATCGGCCGGCCGATGACGAGGAGGTCGGCCCCCGCGCGCGCCGCCGCGCCGGGCGTGGCGATCCGCTTCTGGTCTCCCGCTTCGCTCCCGGCCGGCCGGATCCCCGGGACGACGAGGAGGAACTCCGGGCCGCAGGCCGACCGGATCGCCGTGATCTCCGCCGGAGAGCAGACGACCCCGTCGAGCCCCGCCTCCCGTCCGAGGAGGGCGAGCCGAAGCGCGGCTTCCCGCGGCGTCCCGGCGAGGCCGACCGCCGAAAGCGCCGCGGCGTCGAGCGACGTCAGGACCGTCACGGCGATCACCCGGGGGACCGGAAGCCCCGCCGCGGCCGCGGCTTCCCGCGCCCGCTCGCCGGCGGCGCGCATCATCTCGAGGCCTCCGCCCGCGTGGACGTTCAGGATCGACGCGCCGGTCCGCGCGGCGGCGGCGGCCGCCCCGCCGACGGTGTTCGGGATGTCGTGGAGCTTCAGGTCGAGGAAGACCGGTGCGATCGCGGCGACCTCGCGGACGAGCCCGGGGCCGTGCGCGCAGAACGCCTCGAGGCCCACCTTCAGGACCCCCGTCTCGGGGCCGACGAGGCGCGCCAGCTCGAGGATGCGGCTCCTCTCGGACGCGTCGAGGGCGACCGCGATCCGCTTCCGTCCCTCAGACATAGGCCTTCTCGGGACGCGGGCGCGTCTTCAAGGTGCCGGTCAGGTCGGAGACCCGCTCGACGCCGTGTCGCTCGCACCAGCGCGCGACGTCCCGGACGAGGCGCCCGGAGATCCCCGGGTCGCGGAAGCTCGCCGTCCCGACCTGGACGGCGTTCGCCCCGGCGATCAGGAACTCGACGACGTGCTCGGCCGTCTCGATCCCGCCGATCCCGAAGATCGGGACGTGAGGCAGGGCCTTCCGGACCTCCCAGACCATCCGGACGGCGACCGGGCGGATCGCGGGGCCCGACAGGCCGCCCGTTGTGAAGCCGATCTTCGGCTCGCGCGTCTCGATGTCGATCGAGAGGCCGACGAGCGTGTTGATGAGCGAGAGGACGTCGGCCCCGCCGTCGACGGCCGCCCGTGCGGCGGCGACGACGTCGGTGACGTTCGGCGAGAGCTTGACGACGAGGGGGAGCCGGGTGGCGGTGCGGACGGCGGCGACGAGTGCGCCGAGGGCCGCCGGGTCGTTTCCGAAGACCATTCCCCCCTTGACGACGTTCGGGCAGGAGACGTTCAGCTCGACGGCGGCGACACGCGGGTCGTCGCCGATCCGTTCGACGACGGCGCGGTACTCCGCCTCCGTGTCGCCCCAGACGTTCGCGATGACGGTGGCGCCCGCCGCGTGGAGCTTCGGAAGCTTCTCGCCGAGGAACTCCTCGATCCCGACGTTCTGGAGCCCGATCGCGTTCAGCATCCCGGCGTCGGTCTCGCAGATGCGGGGCGGCGGGTTGCCGAGGCAGGAGCGAAGAGAGAGCCCCTTCACCGAGATCGCGCCGAGGGACGCGAGGTCGACGAACTCCGCGAACTCCAGCCCGTACCCGAACGTGCCCGACGCGGTCGCGATCGGGTTCTTGAGGGTGAGGCGGCCGAGGTGGACGGTGAGGTCAACGGTCATCGGGAGCCTCCCTTTCGGGGGGGCCGGGGGGGGCGCGAACCCCCCGGGACCAGGACCGTCAGGGCGACGCTCATCGCGACGCACCGCTCACACCCGGCTCCAGTCGATCGCGGTCGGC
>JAGOBQ010000351.1 GCA_017999215.1 Thermoanaerobaculia bacterium | reverse complement strand
GCACGACGCCGTCCCACGCCTTCGGAAGGAACATGTCGGCCACCGACATCAGAGCGATCAGCGCGCCGACGATCCCGACGACGACGATGGCCCTCCGGCGGGCTGCGGGCGGCGCGGGGGTCACGGCACTCTTCTCTCGATCGGCTCTCGCGTCGGGGGGCGCACGAAGTATACGGAGACCGCCCCGGTCGGTTCGGCGGGCCGCGCCGCCTGCATGCGAGAATCGCGCCTCGTGACCGCCCGCAGCAGGAAGGGCCTCTTCATCACCTTCGAGGGGATCGAGGGCTCCGGCAAGTCGACCCAGCTCCGCATCCTCGCCCGGCGCCTCCGCCGGCTCGGCGTGCCGTTCCTCGTGACGCGCCAGCCGGGCGGGACGCCGACCGGGGCCCGCCTCCGGCGGCTCCTCCTCCACGCCGGCAGGATCGACCCGCGGGCCGAGCTCCTCCTGATGTTCGCCGACCGGCGGCAGCACCTGACGGAGTCGATCGAGCCGGCGCTCGCCGCCGGCACGCTCGTCCTCTGCGACCGCTACACCGACGCCTCGCGCGCCTACCAGGGGGCGGGGCGAGGACTCGGCGAGGACCTCGTCGACCTCCTTCACGCTCGTTTCTGCGGGCTCGAGCCCGACCGGACCTACCTCTTCGACTGTCCGCCCGCGACCGGGCTCGCCCGGGTCGCCGCCTCGCGCGGGGAGAAGGACCGGATCGAGCGGGAAGCTCTCGCCTTCCACCGGCGCGTCCGGGCCGCCTACCTCGCCCGGGCGCGGAAGGAGCCGGGCCGATTCCTCGTCCTCGACGGGACCCGCCCCGTCGAGGACCTCGCGGAGCGGGTCGCCGACGACCTCGACGCTCTCCGGGCGGCGCGATGACCGACGTCCCCGTCCAGCTCCTGACCGGGCGCGGGTCGAAGAGGCTCGAGGCGGAGGCGCTCGACGTCGCCGCGGCGCTCCTCTGCCGGAGCGGCGACCGGACGACCGCCTGCTCCGACTGCCGCCGCGTGGCGCGACGGGAGCACCCGGACCTCCTCGTCGCCGCCCCCGAGAGGGCCCGCCGGGCGAACACGCCCCCGTTCGACGAGTCGTCCGAATCGAAGGAGACGACGATCCCGACGGCGCTCGTCCGCGCGATCTCGGCCGACGCCTCGCGCCTGCCGTACGAGGGGACGCGCCGCGTCCTCGTCCTCCTCGACGTCGACCGGACGGAGTCGGCCGCGTTCAGCGCGCTCCTGAAGGTCCTGGAGGAGCCGCCGTCGCGGGCCCGCTTCGTCCTGACGGCCACGCGCCCCCGGCTCCTTCCGCCGACGATCCTCTCGCGGCTCGTCCTCCGCAGGCTCCCCGCCCTCGCCCGGGAGGCGCTCGTCGCCGCCCTCGTCGCCGGCGGGATGTCTCCGGAGGAGGCGGCCGCGCGCGCGGCGTTCGGCCCTCCCGGCGAGGAGGAAGCGCGCGACCTGGACCTCGCCGCCGCGCGGGAGACGCGGGACGCCCTCCTCGAGGCGGTCTCGGGGCTTCTCCTGTCGCGCTCCACGGGCTGGGCGCTCGTCCTGGCCGGCCGGCTCGGCGCGGAGGACGCCGGCGCGACCGCGGACCGCCTCTCGCTCCTCGCGCGCCTCCTCAGGGACGCGGTGGCCGCCGGCACCGACCCGGCCGGCAGGGCCGTCCATCACGTCGAGCGCTACAGGGACCTCGCCCGCCTCTCCGAAGCGGGAGACGCCGTCCTCCTCGAGGCGGCGCGGCGGGCGCTCCAGGAGGCCGGCGACCTTCCCGACTCGCGCCGGAACCCGCGCCTCGCTGCCGAAGCCTTCGCCCTTTCGCTGCGGGCCCTCTGAAACGCGAGACGGGCGGGGCGCCCCCGAAGGTGCGCCCCGCCCGGACGGAAAGTGGGAGCCTTTACTTTTCGAGCTCGACGACGACGTCGATCGCGGCCCCCGGTTTCGCCTCGACCTCGATCGTCTTCGTGACGAAGCCCGGGCGGACGACCGAGACGGTGTGCTTGCCGGCGTCGACCGGGACGCCCCGGCGCAGGCCGGCGAGCTCCTCTCCCGTGCCGACGTAGTCGTCGTCCAGGTAGACCGCCGCGTCGGCCGGCTCGATCTCGAAGCGCAGACGGCCGCGTTCGGCGGGGAGCGCCTCGCGGTCGAAGCGCCCCTCCTTTACGTCCCCACGGGCCTTCGGCGCCGGGGTGACGTCCTCGTCCGACTCTTCCAGCTCGTCGGCGAGCTCCTCCAGCTCCTCGAGATCGTCGAGCTCCTCGCGGTCCCGGTCACGCTCGCGGCCGGCCTCTGCCCGCGCTTCGAAGCGCCCGGTCCGGTCGCGGCCGCGCTCCTCGGGTTTGCCGAAGACGCGCCCGTGAGGCGTGCCCCGGCGCGGGGGCTCGGTCGCCTCGAGCCGCTTCTTGCCGGGCTCGAGCTTCAGCTCGTCCCGGAAGCGAAGGGCCTGTCCGGGCCGAACCTCGACCTCGTGCTTGAGGGTCTCGTACGAGGGGTGGCGGAACTCGATCGTGTACTTGCCGGCCTCGAGCCAGAGGAAGTCGGGATAGCCGTCGAAGTCGTCGGCCGAGCCGATGAACGTGCCATCGAGGTAGACCTCGGCCGCCTCGGGGCTGACGTCGGTGTCGACCCGCGCGTAGCGGTACGGATCGGGGCTGTAGTCCTCGACGATCACGACTCCGCCGAAACCCCAGTGGTACGGGCCGAAACGGCTGCCCCACCACCACCAGTCCCAGGGCCCGCCCCACCACCACGACGTCCCGCCCCACCCGGTGTACGGCGAGTAGTAGCGGCGCCGCGGATGGCGGTGCGAGCCGGAGCCCGGGCCGCGCGGATGCGCCGCGACGACCCCGGGGATCCGGCCGCCCCCGCCACCGGAGGTCGCGGAGGTCGAGCCGCCGCTTCGCCCGTCCCGCGGCTCGGCGGAAACGACTCCCCGGCCGGTGCGCCCCGGCGCGCCCGAGGTCGCTTCCCTCGGGGCGGTCGCGCGGCGGGGAGTGGAGGGAGAGCTCGCCGAGGGCGCCGGAGCGCTCCGCGGCGCCGACGGCGCCGGCGCCGAATAGGACGGCGACGGAGAGGAGTGGGAGGGCGACGGGGCCGAGTACGAGGGCGACGGCGCGGAGTACGACGGGGCCGGTGCCGACCCCGTGTCCGGCGAGGCGGTGCCCGGCTCTCGCTGGGCCACGGCGGAAGTGGCGAGGAAGAGGGCCGGGAGCGCGACGAGCGCGCCCGCGAGGCCCAGTCGCGACAGGGGCTTCGTCCGGCAGGGCATGCTGGAGATCTTCGAGTGGGTCATGGCGGCCTCCGCTGCGGTCCGTCCTCCCCGAGGGACCGGCGGACCGCTCGAGGAGTGTGAAGCAATCTCCCTGCCGCCCCCTCCCGTCCCGCCGACGAGACGGCCCCCGCGAATCGGTCAGCGGCCCGAGTGGAAAGCCCACGCCACGAGCGCGTGGTAGACGCGCAGGGGGAGCGGGACGGCGGCCGCGTCGAGGAGCGCGGCCGCGCGCCCCAGGGCGCGGTACGCGAACGAGAAGGCCCGGTGGCGGAAGCGGGGACGCGGAGGGGGGAGCCAGCGGTTCCCCTCGAGCTCGGGGTGGATCTCGTAGAGGACGCCGATCGCCCGGCCGACGTGCGCCTGCCGCGCGAGGAACTGCGTCATCGTCTGCGGGTGGACGTGCCGCGTGGCGGCGGCCCTGCGGTAGACGATCGGGAGGCCGGCCGAGGAGAGCCGCCAGCCGAGCTCGCAGTCCTCCCAGCCATACGACGTGAAGCGGTGGTCGAACGGTTCCCGGCCGAGGTGCTCGCGCGGGATCGAGACGTTCGAGGTGTAGAGCGTCGTGAACGGGACCTCCTGCCCGTCCTTCAGGAGGTCGAACGAGAACTGCGGCCCGTGCCCGTTCACGAAGTCGAGGAACGGCGTCACCCGCATCCTCTCCCGGTGCCAGCCGGTGAAGCCGATGACGGCGCAGGGGCCGGGACGGGCCGCGTGCGCGGCGAGGTGCTCGGCGACGCAGGCCGGCTCGGGGATCGTGTCGTCGCCCAGGAAGAGGACGAGCTCCCCCCGCGCGTGGGCGACGCCGAGGTTCCGCGCCCGCCCCTGCTTCAGGTTCGGCTGGCGGAGCGGGACGAGGTCGAGGCGGCCGGCCAGCTCCGCGCGCAACCTCTGCAGCAGCTCCGACGTCCCGTCCTTCGACCCGTCGTCGACGACGATCACCTCGAGCGGCGGGGTGGTCTGCGCCGCCAGGGCGCGGACCGTCTCCTCGAGGACCGTCTTCCGCTCGTACGTCGGGATGACGACGGAGACCGACGCGGGAGGACGCCGCTCTTCCGGCGCCGCGGAGACGAATTCGACGCTCCGGACGCCCGCCCCGAGCCGCCGGAAGTCCCAGCTGCCGCAGACGTCGTCGGGCACCCCGGACGGGGACTTCAGGACGACGTCGAGGAATCCGTCCGCGTCCGCGGCAACGGGGAGCTCGATCTCGCGCCACGCCCCCGGCTCGAGAGGGGCCTCCGCCTCGCGCCCGTTGCACGTCAGCCGGAGCGGGCCCGCGGGCGCGGCCGGGCTGCCGAGGGCGACGATCTTCAGACGTCCTCCCGCGCCCGGCGCGACGCGCAGGCCGAGGCGGGCATCGCCGACGGTCCAGCGGAACGAGGACGTCCCGTCGTTCTCCGGTCCGTACCAGCCCCACCCGAGCCGACTCTCGCCCGAGGGCTCGCCCGGGCGGAGGTCGTTCGCGACGATCCAGGCGTCGGGCCGGACCTCCCGGAAGCGGGGCGCCTCGGGAGGAGGAGGGGGCTGCAGGGCGCGAAGGACGAGACCGGCGCGGCGCAGGTCGGCCGACGAGCGCTTCCTTCTGGCGTTCGTCTCGGCGCGGAGGCGGAGCGTGCCCGGCAGGTGGCGGAGGTTCCAGAGGACGGCGTGGGCCAGGAGCCGCCACGCGCCGGCCCTCGCGAGGAGCACCGCGTGCCACCGGAGGACCTTCGCCGCCTCGAGCGGCTCGACGTACTTCAGGATGGAGCGGACGGCGTGGCGGACGCCGAGCTTCAGCC
>JAGOBQ010000350.1 GCA_017999215.1 Thermoanaerobaculia bacterium | reverse complement strand
GACATCGACGTAGATGCAGCGACGCTCTCCGTCGCCTACCTGTTCCGCGAGGACTGGTGGCAGGCGGGCTTCGTCGCCGGAGGGGGCGGCTACTGGCTCGGCCCGAAGGAGCCCGGGCCGGGGCAGGTGGCCCTCGAGCAGAGCACGTCCCGGTTCGGATGGCACGGCGGCCTGCTCACGATCTTCGCGCTCGGACGGCAGGCGGACCTGCGGCTCGAGGCGGTCGGGCATCTCATCCGGGACGACGACCGGCGCAAGCCGATCGTCCTGTCCGCGGCGGTGGCCTGGAAGTTCTGACGGAAATGGCGGGGTTCCCGCCCGACCTCGGAGGGTCGGGCGGGAAGTGCGGCGGTGGGATTTTCCTGGTGGGGCTGATGAGAGGGGTCTGTGTTGGAGGGCCCGGAGGCGGGGAGCCTGCGGGGCATCTGGCAGGTTCTGAAGATCTGACGCCACCTGGCGTGGAGCGTGTTTTCCGATCTCCTGCCTCTTTATACGCAATCGGAATGCCACCGGATTCCGAGGACGTTCGGGACGGTGAACCCGCTTGAAATGCGGGTTGCCGGAAGGGATCCCGGCGGCGCCGGGACGCCCCGTCCCAAATCGAGCCCGGGCGTGGCGCATTTCGGCATTCGGGGCGACCGAAATGACACCCGGCGGCCTCGCGGGCCGGCTCAGGCGACGGGCAGGAGGGTGGAGTCCTTCTTGATGGACAGCGAGAGGTCGACCCTCGTTCGGGCCACGCCGCGGATCGTCTGGATCCGCTCCCGGAGGAGCGCTTCGAGCTGCTCCAGGTCGCGCGCCCTCACTTTGAGACGGTAGCCGTAGTCGCCCGAGATCGAATAGCACTCCTGGACCGGGATCAGGTTCTCGATTTCGTCCAGGAACGCCCTCTCGAAGCTCGGGTGCTCCAGCTGGACGTCGACGTGCGCGACGGCGGCCATCCCGACCTGCCGCGGATCGAGAAGCGCTGCGAACCGGCGTATGAACCCTTTCGTCTCGAGCTTCTTGATCCGCTCGTTGACCGAGGGCGTGGTCAGACCGACACTTTCGGCGATCCGCGCCTGGGAGACCCTCCCGTCGCGCTGGAGCATGTCGAGGATCTGGCGGTCGATCTCATCCATAAAAAATTCGGAGAGGGGCCGAAACCTCCGAACTTTATATGGAGCAAGGCCGTCGAATGCAAGACATTTCCGTCAGGGCCCGGGGACTTCGACGCCCTTGGGGAGGACGACGACGCCGCCCTCGGAGACGTGGAAGCGCCTCCGGTCGCTCTCCGGGTCGAAGCCGATGACGGTTCCGGGGGGGATCTTCACCCCCTTGTCGACGATCACCCGCCGGAGGCGGACGTTCCTGCCGACGTCGACGCCGTCCATCAGGACGCTCTCTTCCACACGGGCGTAGGAGTTGACCCTCACCCTCGGGAAGAGGATCGAGCGGTGCGTCGTTCCCCCGGAGACGATGCAGCCGTCCGCCACCATCGAGTCGGTCGTGATCCCTATCCGGTTCGAGGCCGCGTCGGCGAAGACGAACTTCGCGGGCGGGAGGTGGGGAGAGCTGCTCTTGAGGGACCACCGCGGGTTGTAGAGGTTCAGCGGGGGGCTGACGGAGATGAGGTCCATCGACGCCTCCCAGTAGGAGTCGACGGTCCCGATGTCGCGCCAGTACGGCGCGAGCTCCTCGTCGCCCGGGACGCGGCTCGCGGAGAAGTCGTAGGCGTAGACCGACGCGGCGCCGTCGAGGAGCGCCGGGATGATCGTCCGGCCGAAGTCGTGCGACGTGTCCTGCAGGGCGTCGTTCTCCAGCGCCTCGCGAAGAACCTTCGGCCGGAAGATGTAGTTCCCCATCGACGCGAGCGCGAAGCCGGGCGCTCCCGGGATCTCCCGCGGCTCGCGCGGCTTCTCCTCGAACCCCGTCACCCGGCCGCGTTCGTCGACCTCGAGCACCCCGAAACGGGTCGCCTCCGCGACGGGCACCGGGAAGGCCGCGATCGTCAGGTCGTGACCGCCCTCCTCGTGAAACGCGAGCATCGGGTTCACGTCCATCACGTAGACGTGGTCGCCGCCGAAGACGCAGACCTGCGACGGCTCCTCGTCGAAGATCAGGTCGAGGTTCTGGTAGACGGCGTCGGCCGTTCCCCGGAACCAGTGCGGCCCTCGCCGCATCTGCGCCGGGACGGGGTCGACGAACTGTCCGATCTCCGGGTTCAGCCTCCAGGCCCTCACGAGGTGCTCGATCAGCGAGTTCGACTTGAACTGGGTCAGGACCTTGATCTTCATCAGGCCCGAATTGACGAAGTTGTTGAGGACGAAGTCGACGATCCGGTACCGGCCGCCGAAGGGGACGGCGGGCTTCGCGCGGTCGCGGGTCAGCGGGTAGAGGCGTTCCCCCATTCCGCCGGCGAGGACGATCGAGAGGACGTCCCTGTGCTGGAGGATCTTCACGGCGGAGCACCTCGTTCGGCCCATTCTAGGAGCCTCGGGACCGAAGGCTTCCTGCGCTCCCGCTCCGGTTTCTTCTATCCTTCCCGGCATGGCGATGAAGGACCCTTACGAGGTGCTCGGCGTTCCGCGTTCGGCCGGGGACGCCGAGGTCAAGAAGGCCTACAGGCGCCTCGCACGGAAGTTCCATCCCGACGTGAACCCCGGCGACGCCACTGCGAGCAAACGCTTCCAGGAGATCGCCGCGGCGTACGAGATCCTGAAGGACCCGAAGAAGAAGGAGCGCTACGACCGGTTCGGGGACACCGGGGAGCCGCCGGACGCTGCCTCCGGGTCGCCCCGCCCGGGGGCCTGGGGAGCCGGTCCGTTCGGAGACGCATCGCGCACCGCACCGTTCGGTCGAGGGGGAGGAGGAGCCGGCGGCGGATTCCGCTGGTCAGGTGACTTCTCGGACCTCTTCTCCGACCTCTTCTCGGGCGCCGGGGGCGGAATCGGGGTCGGCGAGGACGAGGACGCCGCCGCGAACCTGACGATCCCGTTCCGCGACGCCGTCCTCGGCGGGACCGTCTCGTTCTCGGCTCGGATACCGCGCCGCTGCACGCGCTGCCGGGGGACGGGCCGCGCGGCGAAGTCCGCCTGCCCGGCCTGTCACGGCTCGGGCGCCCTCGTGGAGACGGAAAGCCTCAGCGTTCGGGTCCCGGCGGGCGTCGACACCGGTTCGCGCATCCGGGTCGCCGGCAAGGGGCGGACGGAGAACGGCGACCTCTATCTCTCGATCACCGTCGAGCCGCACCCCTACTTCGGGCGGGAAGGGGACGACATCGTCGCGGAGGTCCCGGTGACGGTGCCGGAGGCGTATCTCGGGGCCGAGATCGAGGTCC
Source organism: Thermoanaerobaculia bacterium (assembly GCA_017999215.1). Classification (GTDB taxonomy): domain Bacteria; phylum Acidobacteriota; class Thermoanaerobaculia; order UBA5066; family UBA5066; genus UBA5066. The sequence continues at coordinate 1,721 of JAGOBQ010000350.1, read as the reverse complement.
CGACGGTCCGCGGGCCGGTCCGTGCCCGGATCCCCGCCGGGACCGTCTCGGGGCAGCGCTTCCGGCTGAAGGGACGCGGCATCGAGAACCTCCGGACGGGCACGACGGGAGACCACTACTACCGGGTGCGCGTCCTGGCGCCGACCGTTCAGAGCGAGGAGGGGCGCCGGCTCGTCGAGGCGCTCGGGAAGCTCTACCCCCGCGACCTCCGGGCCGACCTGCCGCGCGGTCTCTGAGGCTGAGGTCGTCGCGCGCCGCGTTGCGCCCGGCGCGGTTCCCCCCCGGAAAACGAGAAGCGCCCCGGCGAACCGGGGCGCTTCGACGTGACCGTCCGTCGTTCGGGCTTCAGTTCCGCTCGGCCAGGGACCGGACGAGCCGGAGCGCCTTCTCGGCGGAGAGGTCGTCGCGGAGGGCGATCCGGCGTGTGGCCGCGTCCTCGGCGTCGTCGCTGCGGACGAAGTTCATCGCGCCGTTCTCGACCCAGTGGAACGTCGTGATGCCGGAGGGCGAGATCGTCGCGCCGACCTGCGCGCCCGTGTCCATGGTGGCCGGAATGCGCCCGGCACCGGCGGCCCGACCGAGCGGGAAATGGCCTCTCGCCCAGACCTCGTCAGGGGCGCGCGTCGCGCCGGGGGGGCTGAGCGCGACGAAGTCGTCGACGAAGCCGATCCGGAGGACCTGCTGCTTCCGGGTCGCGAGGTTCGCGAACGTCACGACGACGCCGCCGTTCGTCGAGGGGTCCGCCTGGACGGACGGGAACGTGTACGCAGAAAGGGGCAGACCCGTGGAGTCAGTGGGGCCGGCGGCTCCGGCGAGCTCGTTGAGGTTCCAGGGCTGGACGGCGTCGACGCGAAGCTCGCCGTCCTCGACGAAGATCGGCGCGTAGCGCGCCTGCGTCGGGCCGCTCTCCTCCCACCAGACGAGGGAGAAGATCGACCGGCTCTTCGTGACGGGCATTCCCTCCTCGTCGAAGTCGACGTACGACTGGCGTGTCACGACGACCTTCGGGTTGTAGGAGAGGTAGAAGCCGCGGTTCGAGAGGATGTCCTGTCCGGACCAGGCGCCGTCGCGCCGGACGGCGACGTGCATGTCGGCCATCAGGCCGTTGGCCTTCGTGTAGGCGACGAAGAGCGTCCCCGTCGTCTCCTCGAGCTCGATCGAGACCGAGCCCTCGGCGTTCGGGTCGACCGTTCCGTCGACGAGCTCGACGTGGCCGGGCTGGCCGGACGGAGTCACTCTCAGGGCGAGAACCTGAAGGTTCGCGTCGGGCGAGCCGTCGGGGACGACGACGACGTCGCCGTAGCGAGCGGGGAAGACCTCGTAGAGCGTCCCGTCCGTTGAGACGACGGCGGCCGAGTCGGCCCGCGCGGGAGCAGATACGAAGAGCGTCGCGCCGAGGATGGCCGAAGCGGCCAGGGCGAGGGGGGCGAAGCGGGGCAGTTTCATGACGCTCACCTCACGACCTGAGGTTGATGACGTTCCGGAAGTCGAAGACCTCGAGATAGGCCCTGAGGTTTCGGAACTCGGGATAGAGGGACGCGAGTCGATCGAAGTAGTTGCGGGCAGAATCCTCGTCGCCGCTGAGGTGGCTCGCTTCCCCGAGAAGGTAAAGGACGTTTCTTTCGACAGTCTCGTCCCCGCGAAGGGGGGCACGCTCGAGGCAGGCCTCCCCGAAATAGCGAGCCTCCTCGAGGCGGTCACCCTTCAGATACCCGAAGCAG
>JAGOBQ010000349.1 GCA_017999215.1 Thermoanaerobaculia bacterium | reverse complement strand
CCCGATCTCCGCCACGCGGGGGTCCGCCTTGAAGGAGGCGTCGAGCGTGATGCGGGCGGGCTCGGCGGCCGCGGGGACGGCCGGAGCGGCCGCGGGGGCCGCCGGCATCGCCGGGGCGGGCGCGGCCGGGACGGCGGGGGCGGGAGCCGGCTCGGCGGCCGGGACGGCGGGCTTGGTCTCTTCGGTCACGGGCTTCTCCTTGGAAGGTTCGGCGAAGTACGCCTTCGCGTCGGCGCGGGGGAAGAGCGGTGCGGCGGGCGCGAGCGGGGCGCCGAGCGGCAGGCCGCCCCAGGCGAGGTCGGCAGGACGGAGCGCCTCGGCCGCCTTCGTGATCCCGAGGCGCCGCAGCACCTCGGTCGCCGCCCCGGGCGCGATCGGCGCGAGGAGGACCGCCGCGACGCGAAGCCCCTCGAGCGCGTTGTGGTGGATCCGGTGGAGGGCCGGGGTCACCCCTTCGGCCTTCACCTTCTTCCACGGCTCCTTCGCCGTGATGTAGCCGTCGATGGCGCCGAGGAGGACCCGCACCGCCTCGGCCGCCTCGTGGAGCCGGCAGGCGCGGAACGCGGCGTCCCACGCGGCGGCGGCCGCCTCGGCCGCTCGCTTCACCTCGTTGTCGTCGCAGCGCTCGGACGGGGTCTTCCCGCCGAACGCGTCCGACGCCATCCTCACGGCGCGAGAGAGCGTGTTCCCGAGGCCGTTCGCGAGGTCGCTGTTGTATCGGACGAGGAACGCCTCGTCGGAGAACGAGGCGTCCTGCCCGAAGCTCATCTCGGAGATCAGGTGCCAGCGGAGGGCATCGACGCCGAACGCGTCGACGAGGGCGTCGGGGCGGACGACGTTGCCGACCGACTTCGACATCTTCCGCGCGTCCTTCAGCCAGAAACCGTGCGAGACGACCTGTGTCGGGAGCGGGAGCCCCGCCGACATCAGGAACGCGGGCCAGAAGACGGCGTGGAAGCGGAGGATGTCCTTGCCGACGAGGTGGGTGACGCGGCGATCGTCGCCCGCGGGCCAGTAGCGCGCGACGAGGCTCTCGTCGCCGCTCCCGAGGCCGAGGGCGGTGAGGTAGTTCGTCAGCGCGTCGAGCCAGACGTAGACGACGTGCCCCGGGTGGCCCGGGAAGGGGATGCCCCACTCGATGGCGGTCCGCGAGACGGAAAGGTCCTTGAGGCCCGCCGCGACGAACGAGCGGACCTCGTTGAGCCGCGTCTCGGGGAAGACGAACGGGATCCCCGGGACGCTCCCCTTCTCGTACAGCTCGAGGAGGCGGTCCTGATACTTCGAGAGGCGGAAGAAGACGTTCTCCTCCTTCTGCCACTCGGCGGCCGTGCCGTGGGTCGGGCACTTGCCGTCTTCGAGGTCCTTCTCGGGATAGAACGCCTCGCAGCCGACGCAGTACCACCCCTCGTGGCCGGCGACGTAGAGGTCGCCGGCCGCCTCGAGGCGGCGGATCAGCTCCGTGACGCCGACGCTGTGGCGCGGCTCCGTCGTCCGGATGAAGTCGTCGTTCGCGACACCGAAGCGTTTCCAGAGGTCGCGGAACGTCGGGGCGTGCCGGTCGGCGACGTCGATCGGGGCGACGCCCTCCTTCTTCGCGACCTTCTCGATCTTCTGCCCGTGCTCGTCGGTCCCGGTCAGGAAGCGGACGTCTTCCTGCTGGAGCCTGTAGAAACGGGTCAGGGTGTCGGTGACGAGGGTCGTGTAGAGGTGGCCGATGTGGGGGCGGTCGTTGACGTAGTAGATCGGGGTCGTGAAGTACCGGGACATGGGTCGGCGAGGATATCAGGCGGCCCCGTGCCGCCCGCCGGCTCCACGTCCGGTACGGGCCTACATCAGGCCTTCCCTCTTGAAGGAGAACCAGCAGCCGCGCCCGACGACGACGTGGTCGCGCACCGGGACGCCGACGGCCTCCCCGGCCGCGACGAAGCGGGCCGTCGTCGCCCGGTCCTCGGGCGACGGTGTCGGGTCGCCGGACGGGTGGTTGTGGTAGAGGACGAGCGCGGCCGCGCCTTCCAGGACGGCGATCCGGAGGAGCGGTCCCGGCTGGACCGACGCGGAGGTGACGCCCCCCCGGAAGACGACCGCGTCGTGAATCAGCCGGTTCTTCGCGTCGAGGAGGAGCCCTCCCATCACTTCCCGCAGCTCCGCGGCGAGGGTCGCCGAGAGGTACGCCCCGGCGGCCTCCGGCGCGTCGATGAGCGGACGCTCCGCGACCTCCGCGCGGGCGAGCCGGCGGGCCAGCTCGGCCGCCGCCGCGATCCGGCACGCCTTCGCGAGGCCGATCCCCCGGGCGAGCTCGCGGACGCGCCCCCGCTCGCTCCGGGCGAGCAGGCCGCGGAGGCCGCTCCCGCGAAGGACCTCCCGCGCCGTCTCCAGGACGTCGGCGCCCGCCCGTCCGGTGCCGAGGAGGATCGCGACGAGCTCCTCGTCGGTCAGCGCCTCGGCGCCCCGGGCGACGAGCTTCTCCCGCGGCCGGTCTTCCGGTGCGAGCCCGGCGAGGCGGCCGCCTGCCGCGCCGGGCTGAATCACCGCAGCGTCTCTCGCGGCGTGACGAGGCGTTCGATCCCGACGACGCGCGTCTTCTCGGGAAGCTTGAAGACCGGACCGGACTCCCCCGCGGGGCGCAGGACGAGAGCCGAGACCGTCCGGACGGCCTCGACCCTCGTCTTCAGGGGCCTCCCGCCTTCGGACGGCGCCACCCGGACGCCGGGGAGCTCCGAGGTCTGCTCCGATTCGGTCTCCACGACGACCGAGACCGGCCACCCGGAGATTGCGCCGAGCGCGGCGACGACCTCCTGCCGGACGGGACCGGGCAGGTCGAGCAGCCGGTCGAACCCGTCGAGCGGCGAGCGGACCTCGTCGCCAATCTCCTCGACGGCGACGACCGTGGCCACGAGCCGGGTGCGCGCCGTCGAGACGCGGCCGGGCGTCGAGGTCTCGAGGTTCCAGACCGCCGTCAGCCGATGTCGCCTCGTCGGACGCCCCTCGAACGTCGGCCCGGAGGCGGCCGTCGGGGGCTCGATGGTGAGCCCGCGGACGGCGCTCCGGAACGGCCCCTCCTCCCCGGCCGGGGCCGCCACCCAGAGCGCCGTCAGGTCGTCGGCCGTCGCGCGGGCGGCCACGCTCTCGTCCCGCTCGAGGAGCCAGCCGTCCCGCTGGCCGAGGAGGATCGTGCTCGCCGTCGAGCGCGGGAAGGTCCCGCTCTCGAGGTCCCATCGCGCCGCTCCGTCGCGGACGACGACCGTGCCGCGGACGGCGCTCGCCCGCTCCCCCGCGGGCGAGATGACGGTCCTCCCTTCGGAGAGGACGTAGGAGGCCTCGAGTCCCGGGCCCTGGGCGAAGGCGCCGGACGCGGCCAGCGAGGCGAGGAGGAGCGCTGTTTTTCGGAGCACGCTTCATCTTCGCATGTGGACCCGGAGGCGTGCGGGGGACGAAAATGAGGAGATGTTCGCCGTTCCTGCGCCGATGCCGTATTCCCCCACCGCCGCGTCGGGGCATTTCGTCGTTCGCCTCGTCGGCGACGCCGACGCCGTCGGGTGGGTGACGACGAACCTCCGCGGGCCCGGCTTCGGCGTGGAGCCGATGCCGTTCGAATCGGCCCCGGGCCTCTCCGAGCTCCCCGGCCCGATCGTCTGGGTGGCCCGCCCGGGCGAGCCCGAGCCGGGGAGGACGATCGTCGACGACGCCGCGGTCTGGAGCTTCCCGTGCCTCGTCGTCATCCCGCCCGGAGGCGCGCCGCCCGACATCATCGCCGGGCACCCCTCGGTCGAGTCGTTCGAGGTGGTCCGGGAGCCGGAGGACGCTCCGGTGCTCCGGATGCGACTCGAGCGGCTCCTCCTCCTGCACCGGCGGCGCGCCCAGACCGAGGCGATCCTCCACGACCTCCCGGTGATCGTCTACACGCGGACGCTCGACGGCGTCGTGACGAGCCTGAACGCCGAAGCGGAGACGTTCATCGGGCGGAGCCGGGCCGAAGTCGTCGGCCGCCCCCTCTCCGAGATCCTCCCCGACGTGACCTTCGCCGAGAAGAGCGTCGGCGAGATGAACGAGGGCCTCCTCGCCCGGGGGAGGCACCGAGTCCGGATCATCGCGGAAACACCGCACGGCCGGCGCTCGGCGCTCGACGCGCGGGCGCTCCTCCTCCGCGACGGGCACGGGATCCCGTGGGGCGCGCAGGTCGTCATGTCGGACCTGACGGACGAGGAGGAGGCGCAGGAGAGGCTGCGGGTCGAGGCCGACCGGAACGAGATCCTCGCCACGATCGCGACGGCGACCCGCGACGTGACGGACCTCGGGCGAGTCTTCGAGCAGGCGATCGAGATCCTGGGGCTCCGCTCCGGAGCCCGGAGCGTCGCGATCCTCCTCCCGAAGGAGGGGAGCGACGCCTTCGTGACCCGCTACTCCTGGCGGGTGTCGGCGGACCTCCCGTCCACCGCCGGCTCCGAGTGGCGCCCCGCGGAAATCGGACCGCTCCGCCGCCTCGTCTCCGATCGTGAACCGTGGATCGTCCGCGACGGCGCCGAGCCGGGAGTCCACGCCCCCGCCGCAGAGGCGCTCGCGCGCGTCGGGGCGAGGGCGGGGATCGTCCTCCCCGTCGTCCACGAGGAGGAGGTTCTCGCGTGCCTCGGGCTCTCCTTCGGCGAGCCGAGGGAGTTCCCGCCGGACGAGATCCGTTTTCTCACGCTCGTCGCCGACCAGCTCGCCCTCGCCGTCCGCGCCGCCCGCCTCTACCGGAGCCTCGACGAGAAGCTCCGGGCGCTCGCGGAGGAGCAGCGTCTGCGCGAGCGCGCCGACAACGACCGCCAGCGGCTCCTGAGCATGCTCGTCCACGACCTGAAGAACCCGCTGGCCGCCGTCCTCGCCTCCCTCGAGCTTTCGCTCGAGCGGATCGCCGGCGACGATCGCCTCGAGCGCCTTCTCCGGACCTCGATGGCCTCCGCCCGTTCGCTGGCCGGGATGATCGACGACGCGCTCCTCGTCTACCGGACGGGAGACACCCCCGCCAGCCGAAGGGCCGAGGACGTCGCCTCCGTCCTCGCGCAACCGT
>JAGOBQ010000348.1 GCA_017999215.1 Thermoanaerobaculia bacterium | reverse complement strand
CACCGGCCTCTCGGTCGACCTCCTCGCCGCGCGCAAGAAGATCCCGTCCCCGGCGCTCACGCCGCGCGGGGAGGAGATCCGGACCTTCCAGCCGGCGCCCGCGGCCGAGCCGGCTCCGAATCACGAGCCGGCCCCGGTTTCCGTCCCGCCCGTCTCCGCGACCGCGATGGCCGCCCCGCAGGCCCCGCCGGCGATGCCCGCTTCGCCGCCGCCCGATGCACCCCCCGCTTCGGCCTCCCTCTCGGTCACCGGCGACCTCCCGGGACGCTCGGTCTTCGAGCAGACGGACCCGAGCTCCGCGCGGAAGACGCGACGGATCACCGACGCCGGCGAGGCGCTGCGGGCGCTCGAGGAATCGGCGACCACGAAGAAAAAGGATCCGTTCTCCGGTGTGGATATCCTCTCGGCCTCGGGAGCGCGAAGCGCCGCCTCGCTCGGGCTCGTGACGCCTCGCCCCGGCGCCCCGACACCCGAGCCGACGCCCCGGCTCGCCGCGCCGACCCCGGCCGCCCCGCCGAGCCGCGGCGACCTGACGATGGCCTTCGAGCAGATCAAGACCGTCATCCCGCCCGCGCCGCCGGCACCGCCGACGCCCGCGCCGGCGCCCCGTCCCCCGGCGCCTCCGACGCCGGCCGCCCCGGCGGCGGCTCCCCCGGGGGGCCTCGACGTGCCGGCCGGGTCGGCCGCCACCCCTCTCGCACCCCCGCCCGGATTCGTACCCAGGTCGCGCGCCCAGCGCGGCGGAGACGACCCGCAGCGGGCCATCGACGACGCCCGCCGCATCGCCCGCCTCCTCGTCTCGGAGATCAAGCTCTACAACGAGCGGAAGGTGGCCGAAGGGCGCGTCGCCTGCGACCTCTACGAGCGCCTGAAGGACGACATCGAGCGGAGTCGTCAGGTCTACGCCGAGCGGACCCCGGAGCACGTCCGGGCGACCTCGGATTTCTTCCAGGAGGAGCTCGTCAAGATCCTCGCCGAGGGAAAGCCGGAAGCGCTCGGTCCGATTCCCTCCTGAGCTTCCGCCGGCTCGCCCCGCTTCTTCTCCTTGCCGCGGCGCTCGCTTCGGCCGGCGCGTCGGGCGCCCCTGCCGGCGCGTCGCCGGAGGAGCGTCTCGCCACGGCGCGGCGCGCCGGCCGGGAGGGCGCGGCGGCCCCCTTCGCGAACGCGCCGGAGACGGGGCTCTTCGCCGTTCGAACGGCCGCCGCACGCGCCCTGATCGCCGCCGAAGCGGGCTCCGCCGCAGGCGCATTCCCGGACGTCACGGCGCTCGGACTTCCGGACCTCGCTCCCTTCCTGGCCCTCGAGGCCGCGGCGGGGGAGCCGACGTCTCGCGCCGGCGCGGGGCTCGTCGTCTCGAGGCTCCTCGGCTTCTCGACCGCCACCCGAGCCGGGCCGTTCGCGCGGGCGGCGCTCGTTTCCGCCGCCCGGATCGCGCGGACGCCGGCCGAGAAGCGGGCGGTCCTCGATGCCCTCGCCGCGACGGAGCGGCGTTTCCCGAGCACCCCGCGCGCCCGGATCTCCGCGGCGCTGGTCCGCACCCGCGTGGCACGCACGCCCGCCGGGGCGGCCGACCTCATGGCGGACCTCGTTCGGGCGTTCCCCGACGCCCCGGAGAGCGCGCCCGACCTCTTCGAGGCCGCCGACCGCGCGCTCCTCGCCCGCCTCCTGGCCCGGGCCGCGCCGGACCTGAAGCTCGTCCGCGCCCGGGCGCTCGCCCGCCGGAGCCCGGCCGCCGCGGCCGACCTCGCCGCGCCGCTGGCCCGCCTGCCGGCGTACCGGCTCGACGCCGCGGACCTCCTCCTCGCGGCGGGACGGGCCCGCGCCGCCCGCAACGCCCTGGTGAAGCCTTCGGCGCTCGCCGGCCGGGACGACGCGGAACGCCTCCGGATCGAGGCCCTCCTCCTCGCCGCCGACCTCCGGCTGCTCGACGAACCGGCGCGCCGCAAGCCGGCCCCGCGGAGGCGCCGCGCCCCGCGCCCCGCGCCTGCCGTCCCGGGGGCTCTCCCCGCCCCTCCCGACGACGAGGCGCTTCGAGCCTTCACGCTGCTCGCGGCGCGGGCCGAGACGCTCCTCGCGCGTCCGCTCGCCGCCGCGGACCGGAGGCGCCTCCTGGGAGAGTCCGTTCGGGCCGCCGCCCGCCTCGGCCGGCTCGAGGAGGCGCGCCGGTTCCTCCCCGCGCTCGTCGCGCTCGACCCGGCGACCACCGTCGGCGCCGAGGAGCTCTTCCGCGCCGCGTTCCTCCCGACGCTCACGCGCGCGCCCGAGGCGCACCGCGCCGCCGCGGCCGCTCTCGAGGAGCAGGCCACGCTCTACGGCGACGTGGCGGTACGCCGGCGGGCGATCTACTGGGCGGCCCGCTCGCTCGAGGCGACCGGAAAGGCTGCCGCCGCGCGGGGCCTCTGGGCCTCGCTCGTCTCCACCGCCGTGCCCGACCTCTACGCGCGCTGGGCCGGGGCTCGGCTCGGCGTCCCCGTCCGGGCCGCCGTCCCGGTCGAACCGCCCGGCCCGCCGGCGCCGCACGCGCTCCGCCCCGAGGCCCCGTCGCTTCCCTCGCGGGAGCTCCTCGCCGTCGGGCTCGCCTCCCTGGCCGAGGACGCGGCCGAGGCCGAGCGGTCGGCCGACGCGCTCTTCCTCGCCGCCTGCGCCTCCGAGAGGTTCGAGTTCCGCCGCGCCGTCGGAATCCTGAAGGCTCGGTGGCCCGAGCTCGGCACGCCCGACGAGGGGGCGCTCCCGCTCGCGGTGCGCCGCGCGTACTACCCGTTCCGGCAGGAGCCGCTGATCGTCCGGGAAGCGGCCGCGAACGGCCTCCCCCCCGCGCTCGTCTACGGCGTCATCCGCCAGGAGAGCCTCTTCCAGACGAACGCGCGCTCCGGCGCCGGCGCCACGGGGCTGATGCAGGTGATGCCCGGGACGGGCCGGGACCTCCTCCGCCGCGAAGGACGCCGGGGCCGGCCCGACCTCAAGGACCCCGAGGTCAACGTCGCGCTCGGCGCGCGCTACCTGGCGATGATGCTGCGGCAGTTCGACGGGGACCGGATCGCCGCGCTCGCCGGCTACAACGCCGGCCCGGGCCGGCCGCGGCGCTGGCGGCGCCAGGCCCCTGCTCTCGCGGCCGACGAGTTCCTCGAGGCGATGCCCCTCTTCGAGCCGCGCGACTACGTCAAGCGGGTCCTCTTCTTCGAGGCGGCGTACGCCGTCCTCCACGGCGCCGCGGTCGATCCCCTCCCCGTCAGCTCCGGGGCGATCCGGCCGCGCCCCTGATCGCGTCGAAGGCGGCGAGCGCCCGCGCGCGGGCCGCGGCGTGGTCGACGACCGGCGCCGGGTAGGCCGCGGGGGGCGACGACGCGCGCCAGGGGGCGTGGAGGTTCCGGCCCGCGCCCTTCCAGGCCGCGAGCTCCGGCACCCAGCGCTTCACGTAGACGCCGTCCGGGTCGAAGCGCTCCCCCTGCAGCACCGGGTTGAAGATCCGGAAGAAGGGCTGGGCGTCGGTCCCGCAGCCGGCCGACCACTGCCAGCCGCCGTTGTTCGAGGCCGGGTCGCCGTCGGCCAGGCGCGCGCGGAAGAGCGCCTCTCCGCGGCGCCAGTCGACGAGCAGGTGCTTGGTCAGGAAGCTCGCGACGATCATCCGGACGCGGTTGTGCATCCACCCCTCGTGCGAGAGCTGGCGCATCCCCGCGTCGACGATCGGATATCCGGTCCGCCCGTCCCGCCACGCGGCGAAGCGCTCCCCCGCCTCCTCCCCGCCCGCCCAGGGGAAGCGCTCGAACTCCGGCCGGAAGCTCTCCGTCAGGACGCGGGGGTTCTCCGCGAGGATCGAGGCATAGAACTCGCGCCAGGCCAGCTCGGAGACGAAGACGTCGATCGACGCCCGGCCCGGCGCGTCCGCGTCCTTCCAGGCGGCGCGCGCCTCTGCGAGGAGCCGCCGGATGCCGATCGTCCCGAACCGGAGGTGCGGCGAGAGCCGGGAGGTCCCGGAGACGGCCGGCACGTCGCGTCCGCCGGCGTAGCGGACGAGGGCGGTCTTCCGGAACGCGTCCCAGAGCCGCCGGGCCTCTCGCGCCCCCCCGGGCGGGTTCGCGGGCGCTCCGGCCTCGCGAAGGATACGGAAACGGGAGAGCGGGATCGACGGGAAGGAGGGCTCGAGAACCGCCTCCGGGGTCGGGACGCGCGGCGGCGTCGGGCGGGGGGCGGCCTTGTCGGCCTCGCGCCAGCGCTTCAGGAACGGCGTGAAGGCCGCGTAGGGCCTTCCGGCGTCCGTCCGCAGGGAGCCCGGGGGGACGAGGTGCAGGTCGGGAAGGAGGCGGAGCCGTGTTCCCTGCGGCGAGAGGGCCGCCTCGACCTCCCGCGCGAGCGCCCGCCCGTGCGGCTCGTGGTCGTCGTGAGCGTAGACGGTCTCGGCCCCGGTCTCGCGCGCGAGGGCGGCGAGCGCCTCCCCCGCGGGGCCGTTCCGCACGAGGAGGCGTGAGCCGCGCGCGGCGAGCTCCGCTTCGAGCTCCCGCAGGCTCTCCGCGAGGAACCGGAGCCTCGGCGGCGAGAAGTCCTCGTTTCGGTAGTGGTCGTCGAGGACGAGGACGGGCACGACCGCGTCGTGCCCGCGGAGCGCCGCGTCCAGCGGGAGGTGGTCGTCGAGGCGGAGGTCCCTTCGGAACCAGACGATCGCGGGGGCCATGCGGCCCCCTCTACGCCGGCGACGCCCCCCGGGACGTCCCCTCGCGCGCCTGGCAGTCGGAGCAGACGCCGCGGATCTGGTGCGAGTGCGTCGCCGGCGCGAAGCCGTACTTCCGGCAGACGGTCTCCTGCAGCTCCTCGATGCGCGGGTCGACGAACTCGATGACGGCGCCGCAGGAGGTGCAGATGAGGTGGTCGTGGTGCTCGCCGACGAGGAGGCGCTCGTAGCGGTACTTCTCGTCGTTCAGCCGCACGCGCGAGACGAGGCCGCAGTCGTAGAGGAGGTCGAGCGTCCGGTAGACCGTCGCCCGGCTCACCTTCTTCCCCTTGCCGCGAAGCCTCACGACGAGGTCGTCGGCGTCGAAGTGGTGGTGGGTTGCGAAG
>JAGOBQ010000347.1 GCA_017999215.1 Thermoanaerobaculia bacterium | reverse complement strand
CTTCACGCTCGACCTGACGACGGGGCGCGAGGAGCTCCTCGCCGACTTCGGCCCGGGCCACGACGCCATGCGCCTCTCGCCCGACGGGACGAAGGTCGCGTTCCACTCGAACCGGGGCGGGACGACCCTGAACGTCTGGGTCGCGGAGCTCCCCGCGGGCACGCCCCGCCAGGTCACGTTCGACCGGGAGCTCGCCGCGTTCCCGTGCTGGTCGCCCGACGGGCGGACGCTCGCGTTCGAGGCCAAGCGCGAGGGGGACGTGCACGTCTTCACCGTGCCGGCGAGCGGCGGGACGCCCGTACAGCTCACGAAGGGCAGCGGGCAGAGCTGGCCCTACTCCTTCTCTCCAGACGGCTCGAAGATCGCGTTCGCCGCCCTGCGGGAAGGGGTCTGGAACGTCGGGTGGGTGACGCGCGACGGCGGGACTCTCCGGATCGTCACGGCGAACGAGAGGCTGAACAGCTACATCCGCTACCCGGAATGGTCGCCGACGGGAGAGGCCATCTACTACGAGCTCGCCGAGACGACCGGGAACATCTGGCTCGTCGATACGGCCGCGCGGGACGCGGTCGGGGAGAAAGGCGGAGGGCTTCCGTGAGCGAGACCGTCTTCACGAAGATCATCCGGGGTGAGATCCCCTGCCATCGCGTCTGGGAGGACGAGCGGGTCTTTGCGTTCCTCGACATCGCGCCTCTCGCGCCGGGACACGTCCTCGTCGTCCCGAAGGAGCCCGCTCCGACGCTCGACGCGCTCTCGGAGGAGTCCGCCGCCGCCGTGGGGCGCGTCCTGCCGCGCATCGCCCGCGCCGTGATGGCCGCGACCGGCGCTCGGGACTTCAACGTCCTGCAGAACAACGGCGCGGCCGCCCACCAGGCGGTGCCGCACGTCCACTTCCACGTCATCCCGAAGCCCTCCGCCGGCGGCGGCCTCGGGATCGAATGGCCGAGCGGACGGCTCGAAGGGGACGAAGGGCGGCGGATCGCCGCGGAGATCACGGCCCGCCTCGCGAACGGCTGAGCCGGAACGGCTACCGCGTGCGGCCGCGCGCGGCCGCCCCGAGGAGGAAGCCCGCCACCGCCTCGGCGAGGACGAGGCCCGGGAGCGCGCTCCGCCAGGCGGAGAACGCGCCGCCCTGGCAGGCGAGCGCCAGCCAGGCGGCCGTGCCGATTCCGACGGCGGTGCCCCGGCCGGCATCGAGGAAGCGTCCGCCGCGGAGCGAACGTCCCGCCTGCCCGAGGAGCAGCAGGGCCGTGAGCGCGAGCGCGAGAGGCGGGTACCAGCGGAGACGGAGGGTCCAGGAGGGCCAGGCTCCGGCGGCGACCTCGCCCGGCGCGAGGGCGGCCGCGAGCGGAAGCGCGAGCCAGAGGAGGAGGAGGCCCCCCTTCGCCGCCGCGGCGAGCGCGCGGCGCAGCCGCCGGAGAGGACGCGGAGGCCGCCGGACCTTTCCGAGCGCGCTCCGGGCGTCGCGTGCGGCCGAGCCCGTGAGGCCCGTCTCCGCTGCGAGGCGCGAGGGATCGATCAGGTCGGCGATCGAAAGGCGCAGGAGGAAGAGGGACCAGAACGCGAGGCGCAGCGGGAGCGGCCTTCCCGCGACGACGATCCCGAGCGAGACGGCGGAGAGCGCGAGCCCCGTTCCCTCGAGGAGGAGACGGACACGGGCGAGGAGACGCGAGGCCGTTCCCTCGGCGCGGCGCGAGGCGAGGGCGCGATGGGCGATCGAAGAGAACGCGACGAGAAGGAGCGCGGCGCCGCCGAGGGCGGGGCCGCGCGAGGCCGGGACGAGACGGAGGGCGGCGAGGGGAAGGGAGAGGGCGGCGAGGAGCGCGGCGGCGCGGAACGCCCGGACGGTCACGTCGCGCCCGGAGGCGAGCGCGGCCTGGAGCAGGAGGACCGCCGTGGCGCCGGCGAGGAGGGCCGCGAGGGGCCGCGAGGCCGGTGCGAGAGGGATGGGGAGCGCCGCGAGCCGGGCCGCGCCGCCGGTCCTCTCGAGGAGGTGGGCCCAGAGCGCGAAGAGGCGCGGGAGGAGGTCGGCTCCGGGCGGCACCGGCGGAGGTTAGCCGGAACCGGGGGCCTTGCCGCGACCCGGGTCGGGGTGACCTCCGTCACCGGCCTGGTCCTTTCGGCGGCAGTCCGCTTCGTGAGGCCCTAGATTGACACGGCGTCGCACCCCGGTGACCGGGGAGGACGAGGAGCCACGATGCCCCAGACGCTCTCTCTCGGCGCCGTCGGCGCCGCCGTGATCGAGCTGCAGAAGGCGCTGAACAGCCTGCCATCCCGGCTGGCCCGCCTGACGGCCGACGGGATCTTCGGCCAGAAGACGCGTGGCCGGGTGGTGGAGTTCCAGGGGGAGAACGGCCTCGACCCGGACGGCGTCGTCGGCCCGCTCACCTGGGAGAAGCTCCTGGCCCTGATCGGCGCCCTCGCCGAGATCCCGCAGACGAACAACCTCGGCCGGATCGCCGTCGTCGCCGCGGCCCGGGCGGAGGCCGCGACGCCGGGCGTCGCGGCGAAGCTCGCGGGCGCCAGGGACCTGTCCGATCCGCGGAAGCGCTCGTACCGGCTGGGACACACCCGGCTCCTCAAGTACTTCCGGGTGACGGGCGCGGCGAAAGCGACGCCGTTCATGGAGCAGGCGGTGACCTACCTCGAGAAGAGCGGCCAGCTCGCGCCGATGCCGCACTGGTGCGGGATCTTCGCGCTCTGGGCGGTGAAGACCGCGGGAATGAACGTCGGCGGGTGGAACCTCGGGAAGGGGATCTCGTCCGTGACCGGATTCCGCCAGACTCACTCTCCGGCCCCGGGAGACGTCGGCTACGAGACGCTCGGCGAGTTCCAGCACCACTTCCTGATCGAGAAGGTCGTTCCGGAGGGAAAGCGCCTCAGGCTCCACACGATCGAAGGGAACAGCCCGCCGAACAGCAACCACAAGATCGCGTCCGACAGGGTCCACGACCCGTCGTCCGCGAGCCCGCAGTACCGCTTCTACACCTGCTTCGAATGAGCCCGTCCGGCGGCGTCCGCGGCCGCCGCCGGACGGGCGTCGCTTGACGGACCCCGGCCGGCTGCGTACCGTCAGCCGCCCGCGATGGCCTCTTCCAGCTACACAGCCGCCGACATCACCGTTCTCGAAGGGCTCGAGCCCGTCCGGAAGCGCCCCGGCATGTACATCGGGGGCGTCGACTCGCGCGGCCTGCACCACCTCGTCTGGGAGATCGTCGACAACGCCGTCGACGAGGTCATCAACGGCTACGCCTCGCGGATCGAGGTCCGCCTCGGGCCGGACGGACGCGAGGTCGAGGTCTACGACAACGGGCGCGGCATCCCGGTCGACGTCCACCCGAAATACAAGAAGTCGGCCCTCGAGCTGATCCTGACGACGCTCCACGCCGGCGGGAAGTTCGAGCACGGGAGCTACGTCCACTCGGGCGGCCTCCACGGCGTCGGCTCGTCCGTCGTCTGCGCCCTCTCCTCGGAGATGGCCGTGAACGTTCGCCGCGACGGGCACGAGTGGCGGCAGACGTACGGGCAGGGGAAGGCGACCTCGAAGGTGACGAAGGTCTCGACGGAGAAGGTGCGCGGAAGCGGGACGACCGTCCGCTTCCGTCCCGACCCGGAGATCTTCGGGAAGCTCGCGTTCGACGCCGACGAGATCCGCGACCGCCTCGAGGCGAAGACCTACCTCCACCGCGGCCTGAAGATCGTCTTCGTCGACGAGACGAAGAAGCCGGCCGTCCGCGAGGAGTTCGCGCACGACGGCGGCCTCGCCGACTACCTCCTGAAGGTCGTCGCCGAGCGCGGCAAGACGCCGACCCACGCGAACGGGTTCGTCCTCGCGCGGGACGCCGACCCGCGCCTCGAGCTCTCCCTCCAGTGGACCGAGTCGACCGACGAGCACCTCCGCTCCTGGGTCAACGGCATCCCGACGCCCTCGGGCGGGGCGCACGAGAACGGCCTGAAGGCCGGACTCGTGAAAGCCGTGCGGAACCACCTCGGCACGCACGAGCTCCTCCCGAAGGGAGTGAACCCGTCGGCCGAGGACATCCGCGAGGGGCTCGTCGCGCTCCTCTCGGTCTACGTCCTCGAGCCGCAGTTCCAGGGGCAGACGAAGGAGCGGCTCAACAACCCGGAGGTCGCGGCGCAGGTCGACGGCGCCGTCCGCCCCGCGCTCGAGAACTGGCTGAACGAGAATCCCTCCGTCGCCGAGCAGATCGTCGGCCGGATCGTCATGGCGACGCGCGCCCGCGAAGCCTCGCGCGCGGCCGCGCAGCAGGTCCAGCGCAAGACGGCGATCTCCCACCGGCTGAACCTCCCGGGCAAGCTCGCCGACTGCTCCTCGACCGACCCGTCCGAGTCGGAGCTCTTCATCGTCGAGGGAGACTCGGCCGGCGGATCGGCAAAGCAGGGGCGCGACCGGCAGACGCAGGCGATCCTTCCCCTGCGCGGCAAGGTCCTGAACGCCGAGCAGGCGAACTCCGCGAAGGTGGCCGGGAACAAGGAGCTGACGGACATCGTCTCGGCCCTCGGCTGCGGCAGCGGCGCCGACTTCGACATCGGCAAGCTCCGCTACGGCAAGGTCTTCCTCCTGATGGACGCCGACGCCGACGGGCACCACATCTCGACGCTTCTCCTGACGTTCTTCTGGAGGCACCTGCCGAAGCTCGTCACCGAGGGGCACGTCTACCTCGCCCAGCCGCCGCTCTACCGGATCGACGCGGGGAAGGAGACGTACTGGGCGCTCGACGACGCCGAGCGGGACGCCGTCTTCGCGAAGCTCCCGAAGAACGTGAAGCCCGAGCTGATGCGATTCAAGGGGCTCGGCGAGATGATGCCGGAGCAGCTCAAGGCGACGACGCTCGACCCGCGCCGCCGCCGCGCGCTCAAGGTGACCGTCCCCGACGTCCTCGAGGCCGAGCGGACCCTCTCCGACCTGATGGGAAAGGACGCCAGCGCCCGCTACCGGTTCATCACGGAGAGAGCCAGGGAGGCGGACAACCTCGACGTCTGACGGACCGCGGTGACGGCCGGCCGACCCGGGCCTAGAATCGCGCCGCGGCCCTCATGAAAGC
>JAGOBQ010000346.1 GCA_017999215.1 Thermoanaerobaculia bacterium | reverse complement strand
GCCGAACAAGTTCCTGGCGAAGGTGGCGTCCGACCTCGAGAAGCCCGACGGGCTCGTCGTCATCCCTCTCGAGGAGGTCCCGACCCGCCTCTGGCCGCTCCCCGTCGAGCGCCTCTGGGGCGTCGGGCCGAAGACGGCCGAGCGCCTCCGCGAGCAGGGCCTCGCGAAGATCGTCGACCTCGTGAACGCCCCCCCCGGCCGCCTCGCTCGCATCCTCGGCGACGGGAGCGCGGAGCACCTTCTCGCCCTCGCCCACGGGCGCGACGACCGCGCCGTGCAGACGGGCCGCGAAGCGAAGTCGATCTCCGAGGAGAGGACCTACGGCGAGGACCTCACGCGCTCCGCCGATATCGACAGGGCGCTCCTCGCGCGGGCCGACGGCGTCGCCCGCGAGCTGCGCCGCGAGGGGCTCGTCGCGCGGACCGTCCACCTCAAGGTCCGGACCGGCGACTTCGAGACCGTCACGCGCGCGAAGACGCTCCCCGAGCCGACGGACCTCGCCGAGGTCGTCCTCGAGGCGGCGCGGGAGCTCTTCCGGGACCGGATCGCCCTGAACGGACGCGGCGTCCGGCTCCTCGGCGTCGGCGTCAGCGGCCTCGAGCCACCCGGCGCCGGCCAGCCCTCCCTCTTCTCCGACGAACGGCAGGAGAAGCTCCGGGCGCTCGCGCGGACCGCCGACGAGATCCGCGAGAAGTTCGGCAAGGCGGCCCTCGCGAGGGCGCGCCTCCTCGCAGCGCCGAAGACGACCGGGACCGACGCCGACGGGAGCGAGGACGACGCCGCCGAGGCGTCGAGCCTCCCGAGCGTCGACTGAGCGGCGCCGCCGTCCACAGTCGGCTCGCGAATGCAGCGCGCGACGTAAACTCCGCCATTCGCGGCACGAGCACGAGGAGCGTCTCCGCCGGGCCACCGTCGGAGCCAGAGGGGCGAGAGATGGCGAACGGCGACGACCCGGCGGCGATCCGCAGGCGCTGGCACGAGCTCGCGGGAAGCGGGCTCCCTCTCGAGGCCGAATCGGTCTTCCGCGAGACGGACGGGTACCTCGCGCGCCGCGCGAACGAGGCGCGGGCGAAGCTGCTGCAGGCGCTCGCTCCCCTCCTCGCGACGGCGCTCGAGCCGGCCGAGACGATCCGATACGTCGCGTCCGGCTTCCGCTACTCCGCCGCGGAGCTCTTCCTCTCCGGTCACCTCGCGGCGCGCGTCACGAACCGGACGGCGCTCGTCCTCACCGACCGCCGGCTCCTCCTCCTCCAGGTGGACGCCGGAGGGCGGCCGAAGGACCTGAAGAACCAGCTCCGGGTCGATCGCGTTCGCCGCGCTTCCGCCAGCTGGCTCGGCTCGCTCACCCTCCAGACCGTCTCGCGCGAGAAGCTCGTCTTCACCTCCGTGCCGAGGTCCGACCGGAACGCCCTGGCCGCGCTCCTCCCCGGCTCCCCCACGGCTCCACGCGAGAGCGGGTCGTCGGTCGAGCACCTCTGCCCGGCCTGCCTCCGCGTCGTCCCGGGGCCGGTCGGGTCGGCCGAGCGCTGCCCCGACCCGGCCTGTCGCATCCCGTTCCGCAGCCCGAGGCGGGCGGCCTGGCTCTCGGCCCTCGTCCCCGGCGTCGGAGATATCTACCTCCGGCACTTCCTCTTCGGGTCCCTCGAGTTCGTCGGGTCGATCGCCGTCCTCTGCGTCGCGCTCTTCGCGCTCGTCGCCGCCGTCGCCACACGCGACTCCGAGGTCCTCCTCGTCGCGGCGGTCCTCGGCGTCCTCTTCATCCTCCTCCCGCGGCTCTTCGACTTCTTCCTCACGCTTCACATGGGAAGGAAAGGGATCGTCCCTCTCTCCCTGACTCCGGCGCCGGCGGGAATCGAGGACGGGGCCCCCATCGGCCCGTCCCGGGCGGCCTCGCTCCCGGCGTTCCCCGCCTGGAGCTGGGTCCTCTTCGCGGCGGGAGCGGTCGCCGTCGGCGCCACGGGTTGGCTTTCGCTCGCCGAGGCCCGCGCCTC
Source organism: Thermoanaerobaculia bacterium (assembly GCA_017999215.1). Classification (GTDB taxonomy): domain Bacteria; phylum Acidobacteriota; class Thermoanaerobaculia; order UBA5066; family UBA5066; genus UBA5066. Next base: position 3,076 of record JAGOBQ010000346.1, on the reverse strand, counting down.
GGCCCGGGTCCTCGAAGCCTGTCGTCTCGCCGAGACCGGGAGGATCGCCGAGGCGACGACGCTCTACGAGGCGTCGGCCGCCGCGAAGCCGGTCGCCCCTTCGGACCGCGGGCGCTTCGCCCTCGCTCTCTGGGAAGGGGGCGACCTCGACGGCGGAGACTCCCTCGTGGAGGACCTCGGGCCGATCGACCGTGAGGTCGCCGGCCGGCTCGACGCCTTCCTCGCGAGGTACGAAGCCGCCCACACCGACCTCGAGGACGGCCGCGTGGCCCTACTCGACGGGAAGAAGGAATCCGCGTGGGAGCAGATCGACCGCGCCGTAGTGTTCTTCGCGACTCTCGAGAACGCCCCCCTCCCGAAGAGCCGGTACGACGCCGTCGTCGAGCTCGCGGGCGGGTTCCTCGGCCCGCCGCTCGTGCCCGACGATCTCGCCGCGGCGACGCGGATGACCGAGCTCGCCGCCACGCTCCCGGGGGCCGACCTCCGCCTCGACGTCGCCCGCGCCCGCGTCCGCGCCGCCTCGGGCGAGTCGGCTCCCCTGCCCGAGGCGACGGCGCTCGACGCCCGCTGGCGTCTCCTCGCCCTCGAAACCCGGGCCGCCCTCCGCGCCGCCCCTTCCGACGTCGCGACCCTCGCCCGCGAGGCCGAGGCCGTCTCCCTCGACGACATTCGGCGGCTGCTGGAGCCCGACCGGGCCGACCTTCGAGCCCGCCGCGGCGCCCTGATGCTCCTCGGCGGCCGAGGCGACGCCGTCCCGGCCGCCGACCTCCCCGCCGCGCGGGAGCGGGCGGAGAGCCAGGGGTGGGCCTGGGAGAAGGGACCGACCGGCGCTCCGAATCCGTGAGTCGACGGGCGCCGGAGCGAGCGGTCAACCGACGCCGGTCGCTCCCGTCGCCGTGATCCGTGCCACGCCGGTTCGCTCGGCCAGGCGTCGCACCGCGGCGGAAGCGGCCTCGGCCGAGACGGCGCCCGCGGGCAGGTAGACGATGAGCCACGCGCGCCGCGTCGCGTCCGTCACGCGGAGCCGGTCGGCCCCCGTGATCGGGACGTCGGCGGGGCCGACCTCGTCGACGAGGAGCGGTTTCCCCTCGCAGTCGAACGGACCTCGCAGCGAGAGCATCTCCTCGCCCGGCCGTCCGGCCCGGAAGACGAACGGCGGCGTCGCCCTGTCGGCGTCCATCACGCAGACGTTCGTCGCGAGGTCGAGGGCGACGAGGTTCCCGAGGTCGACGAGCGGGTGGACCTCCGGCACCTCCTCTCCCTTCAGCACCCGTCGGAGCAGCGCCTCGGAACCCGACCGGTAGCGCGTCGGGTCGCACCCCGCGCGGCGGAAGAGGCGCCGGAGTCCCGCGACCGCCGGGTGCTCCGACAGCGTCTCGAGCTTGAGGCGGCCGCGCACCTCGGCCGCGGCCTCGAGCCTCGCCCGGGCGAGCGCGTCCCCGCCCTCTCCGGTCGGCGCCAGCTCGGTGAAGGAGAGCTCCCATCCGGGGAGCTCCATCGTCACGAGAGGCGGGAAGGAGGGATCGGCCGTCGACATCGCGGAGATTCTCGCCGAATCCGCGGACGACGCCTCTCGCCGGGCCGGAGTCGCTCTCCTCGTCAGGCCCCGGCGCCGCCCCGAACCGGGGTCGGCCGCGGGAGATGGACGACGTGCTTGCGGAAGTTCAGCACCGTGCACGACAGGGCGTTCGTCACGACGAACGCGATCGGCAGCTCGGGCTCGGCGTCCGCCTCCACGCGAGCCTCGAACCCACGCGAACGGAGGAACGCGACCGCGGCCTCCGCGTCCGCGACCGGGTCCGACGACACGAGCCCGATGCTCGCGCCCGCGGAGTCGAGCTTTCGCAGCACCTCCGGCGGGGAGCAGTTGATGATCGTCCCGTCCTGGAGGATCGAGCGCACGATCCCGCTGCTGTCGAACCGGAACCGCTCCCGGAGCCCGTGGCGCCCGAGCAGAGCGACGACGGCCGCCTTCGCCTCGGGCGTCGGAGCCGAGAAGATCCGCGACCCGGGATCGGGGAACGGAAGCGGGTTCCGCCCCGACGCGAGGAGGTACGTCCACGCGGCGAGACCGAGCACCGCGACGGCCAGGACGACGATCAGCCAGACAGGAAGGAACATGTCCGCTCCCCTTCACGCGAGATGAGGTCCGTCGACGGGATGAGCCATGGTACGCGAGGAGCCCGGAGATCCGCCGTCGGAGTCGCCGGCAGGCCGCATCGGCGCAGCCGCCGGAGACGGCTTGCTACGACCCTGGCGCGCGCTCGAGGCGCGCCGCCGGGGTTCCCGAGCCGGCGGACCGACTTCGTGCCGCCCGTCTCCACGCCGGGCGGCTAGCGCCTGGTTGCTGGAGGCCCGACCGGGAATCGAACCCGGGTGCAAGGATTTGCAGTCCTCTGCGTCACCACTCCGCCATCGGGCCCCGTGGACTGAATACGTTTCAGCGCGGGAGGCGGCGCTAGTGGCGGCGGTGGGCGTGCGTGTCAACTCCGCTTGAGGCCGGGACCGGCGCGCGATAGAAGCCGCGACGGCGCGAACTGTATTGCGCGACTAAAACAGCCGTGCCATTGGAGATAATGGCGACAATATTGCCCTTCGCTGTATAATCGTATGAAAGGTCTGGATCTTTCTGAATTCTGAGACACGGAACCGCAACGCCCGGCGTGTAGGCCAGTGCCAAATCACGCTGTGTGACCAAAGGCTTTGTTGCGACTATTTCAAGTTTGCCCGGGCGGCCAGACGCGTGGAGAGCTAGAGCTTCTTCGTCAGTAACGTGTGTTTTATTCTGAGACATAGTTCCTCGCCTGATATGATTCAGAGAGGATCATAGCCGCATAGGCTCCACATCGCCAGAGCGTCCCTTTGCCGTCTGCGGAAGCTGCGCGCGGAGGATTTCGGCGGCGCCCTCATAGCCCAGGCGCGCAACATCATCCGCAATGCGATCAAGCCGGTCGTAATGAGAGCGGACAGTCTCCGCCAGCGACTCGCGGATGGCGTCACGCCCGCCAGCTTTTTCGACGAGGCACCAATACTCTTTACGCTCGTCTTTTTCTTTCGTGGTATCGCACCACTCTTC
>JAGOBQ010000022.1 GCA_017999215.1 Thermoanaerobaculia bacterium | reverse complement strand
CTCCTGAAGGGATGGCGGCGGGCCGAGCTGGAGGCGGCGCTCGCCGGGGCCGGGTTCCGGGTGGAGGCGGTCCTCGGCGGGATGAAGGGAGAGCCGTGGGAGGCGGGAACGGCCTCCGACACGGTCCTCCTCGCGCGGCGCTGAGCGCGTCTTTCTGTCGTTCCCGGCGATCGGGACGCGGTTCCCGCGAGACGATCGGGCGCCGTCCGTCCTAAGATCTCCGGTCGGAGACTCTTCATACGCAGGACGACGAGAGACCCGAACGGGCCGGGGCCTCGGCCGAGGCCGACGACGGCGTGCGCCTCTCCGTCCGCCTTTTCGCGCCCGGCACCGAGATCGGGCGGCGCTACGAGGTGCGCGCCGTCCTCGGCACCGGGGGCTCGGCGGTCGTCTACGAGGCGTTCGACCGGGAGCTGAAGCGACGCGTCGCGCTGAAGGTCCTCCGGACCGACCGGACCTCGGAGGCGGCGCTGAAGCGCTTCCGGCGCGAGGTCGCGATCGCGCGCGACGCGGCGAGCCCGCGCCTCGTCCGCGTCTTCGACATCGGCCAGGCGGGCGACACGGTCTTCCTGACGATGGAGCTCGTGGAAGGGGAGTCGCTCCGCGAGCTCCTCGCGCGCGGTCCGCTGCCGCCGGAGCGGGCGGCCGCGATCGCGGCGGAGGTCCTCCGCGCGCTCGCCGACCTGCACGCGCTCGGGATCGTCCACCGCGACGTGAAGCCGGGGAACGTCCTCCTCGCCGCGACGGGAGAGGTGAAGCTCGCGGACTTCGGCCTCGCGAGGCACTGGGAGGGGAGCGAGACGCGCGTGACGGAGACGGAGGGGCTCGTCGGGACGGTCGAGTACCTTTCCCCGGAGCAGGCGCTCGGCGACCTGCTCGACGCCCGGTCCGACCTCTACTCGCTCGGCGTGGCCCTCTTCGAGATGCTCGCGGGAAAGGTGCCGCTGCGCGGCGAATCGGCCATCGGGACGATCGTGGCGCACATCCGGCAGGAGCCGGCCGACGTCCGGAAGCTGCGCCCGGAGACGCCTCCGTGGCTCGCGGCCGTCGTCGCACGCCTCCTCGCCAAGGACCGCGAGCGGCGCTACGCGACGGCCGCCGAGGTCCTCGCCGACCTGGAGGCCCGCCGGGCGCGGCGAGCGCCGGTCCGCGTCGGCCGGTACGTCGTCCTCGGCGGGGCCGCTGCCGTCGCGCTCCTCCTCGCGGCCGCCGCATTCGTCCCGGTCTTCCCCTGGAACCGGCCGCGCCTGACGAGGCTCGCCCCGGACGGCGCCGGAGGAGTCCAGGCGCTCGACGGGAAGGGGCGCGTCCTCTGGAGGCGGTCGGACACGGCGGCGGGTCGGCAGATCGCGCTCGCGAGGCTTCCCGGCGGCGACATGGGCGCTCTCGCGGTGCCGGGCGGAACCGCCGAGCCGAGGAAGCGGCTCGCCGTCCTCGACGGCCTCACCGGCCGCCTCCTCGCCGAGATGGAGCTCCCCGACCCGGCCGCCGACAGGGAAGGGGTGGGGGCATTCCAGGGCTTCTCGAGCACGTTCGCCGTCGGGGCCGTCCTCCCGTTCGACGCGGACGACGACGGCGTCGACGAGGTGGCCGTGAGCCTCTGCCACGTCCCGCTCTGGGCCGGGGCGACGTACGTCTCCGACCCCGGCCGGCGGCGCGTCGTCGCCGCGTTCTACGGCTCCGGCCACCACTACGCGCGAACCGCCGCCGACGTCGACGGCGACGGGCGGAAGGAGCTGATCCTGGCCGGTCTCAACAACAGGATGGGCTACTCCGGCGCGGTCGCCGCGGTCCGGATCCCGCGGGAAGGGGAAGGGCGGCGAGCCTGGTCGGAGCTCCCGTTCGCCGAGTCGCCCGATCGCCCCGCGTGGCGCGACGAGAAGTCGATCCTCGCCTGGTACGCGCTCGTCTCGGGCGCCGCCTTCGACGGTACCGTGGGCCCGGTGGTCGAGGCGGCGGACGGGTTCCTGCGTGTGGGCGCGTGGGGCCCGAGGCAGGTCGAGCTCGCGCTCGACGGCTTTCCGCGCGGGCCGCGCGCACCCGGCGAGGCGAGGCGGCGCGCGGAGGCGCGAGAGGAAGCGTACCGGCTCCTCCGCGAGGGGGTGCGGCTGCGCGGGGCGGGCCTCGCCCGGGAAGCGCTCGCCGAGGTGGAGCGGGCGCTCGAGAAGGCGCGTGCGGCGGGGGACGCCCCGCTCGGCCTCTGGATCGCCCGGGCTCGGGCCCGGGCCCTTCTCGACGCTGGGCAGCCGGGGGAGGCCGACACGGCCTGGGGGGCTTCGTTCGAGAGGTCAGAAGAGCCGGCGCCGATCTCCCTCGAGGCGGGCCGCGCGTTTCACCTGCGGGGGGAGCTCGCCCGGGCGGTCGCCTGGTATCGCCGGGGCCTGACGGGAAGGGGCGACCGCGCCCGAATCGGGGTCTATCCGCGCGACCTTATGGTGGGGGTCGTCCTCGCGCTCGGCGAGGCGGGACGGTGGGACGACGCGGCGGCCGAGGTCGATCGTTTCGAGGCGGCCTACCCCGATCGCGCGCGGGACGTCGCGGCGGCCCGGGCCTTCGTCACCTGGCGGAGCGGGCGGAGGCCGACGCGCTACGCCGACGGCGTCGCCGACATCGGGCTCTTCCGGTACTGGGGCCTCGAGGTGCGGCGCGCGCTGGGCGAAGGCGCGGCCCCCCTTCTCGCCGACGTCGAGCGCGTCGGGCGAGAGGCTCCCGACGTCGCGCCGCTCTTCGCCTCGCTCCGGGCGGAGCTCCTCGCCGCGATCGGGCGGAGGGACGAGGCGCGTGCGCAGGCCGCCGAAGCCCTCGACGGCGCCCGCGATCTCGCCGCGGCCGACACGGGGGTGAGGGCCCACCTCTCCCTCGTGGAGGCGCGCGCGAGGCGCCTCGGCGTCAGGCTCGCTGGAGGAGGAGGATCGCGGTGACGCCGAGGCCGATGACGACGACGGCCGCGCGCGCCTTCTCCTTCCCGATGCGCCGGGCGAAGCGCGCCCCTGCGTAGCCGCCGACCGTCGCTCCGGCGACCATCACGAGGGCGATCGGCCATTGGACGGCGCCGTTCCAGATGAACCAGGCCGCCGCGACGAGGTTGATCGTGATCCCGAAGAAGTTCTTCAGGCCGTTCATCGCGTGGATGTCGGTGAGGCCGAGGAAGCCGAGGACGACGAGCATCAGGATGCCGATGCCGGCGCCGAAGTAGCCGCCGTAGATCGCGACCGCGAGCTGCGCGAGCGTCGCCACGCCCCACCGGGCGTTCGTCGGGCCGTCGTGCGCGTGCGCCTCCGCGTCGCCGCCCCGCTTCGCGAGGACGATCTGCAGGATGAAGAGGAGCGTCGCGAAGAGGACGAGGAACGGCGCGAGGCTCGCGAAGAGCTTCTCGGGCGTCTTCAGGAGGAGGACGGACCCGATCGCGCCGCCGACGAGGCTCGGGAGGAAGAGCGTCTTGAGCCAGGCGCGGTGCGTCGCGACCTCGCGCCGGTAGCCCGCCATGCTCGCGGCGGCGCCGGGGAGGAGGGCGACGGTCGAGGTGGCATTCGCCTCGATCGCCGGGACGCCGAGGAGGATCAGCGTCGGGAACGTGAGGATCGTGCCGCCCCCGGCCAGGGCGTTCATCACCCCGGCGCCCGCGGATGCCGCCAGGAGCGCGGCCACCGCGCCCGGAGTCACCGCGGCTCCGCCGGCGGGCCGCTCTCGCGGGGCGCGCCGGGCTGCATCGACCACTCGAGCCAGGAGCCCTGGTAGAGCCGGGCGTCCGGGTGGTCGAGCGCCTCGCGGAGGAGCCAGAGCGCCTCGGACGCCTGGTGCCCGCTGTTGCAGTAGACGACGACGGGCCTCTCCCACGAGACGCCGGCCGCCTCGAGCTCGGCGCGGAGCTCGGCGAGCGGCCGGAGCGAGCCGTCCGCGACGTCCGCCTTCCAGAAGCGGTTCGTCGCGCCGGGAATCCGCCCGGCGAGCCACTGCTCCGCCGGACGGACGTCGAGGAAGACGGTCTTCCCGTCGCCGACGCGAGTCCGGACCTCGGCGCCGGAGACGAGGAGCCGGGTGTCGACGCGGCGGTCCGGCTTCGCAGAGGGTGAGAGCGTCCTCTCGCGCGTCACGGGCCGTCCCTCCGCCGTCCACCGCGAGAAGCCGCCGTCGAGGACGTGGACGCGCGCGGCCCCGGCGATCCGCGCGGCCGTCGCGACGTACGTGGCGTCGACGTCGGTCTCGGCTCCGTACACGACGACGTGGGCCTTCGCGTCGATTCCGACGCGCGCGAAGATCGCGTCGAGGAGCTCCGACGGGTAGAGCGCCGCCGGGACGCCGCCCGCGGTGGAGCGGAGGTTCTCGGGGGAGACGCTCTGCGCCCCGGGGAGGTGCCCGGAGAGGAACTCGCGGAAGGGCCTCGCGTCGAGGAGGACGACGGCGGGAGGGAGCTGCGCCTCGAGCCAGGGGCCGGAGACGAAGGCCCCGGGGTCGGGCGCCTTCGGCGATCCGGTCGCGGCGGCGGGGAGAAGGAGCGCCGGGGCGAGCAGGGCGGCTCGCAGACCTCGGGAGACGCGCATCGGGACCTCCGGGACGGGATGATGCCAGCTGCCGGGCTATCCTTCGCCCCGCATGCGCGGCCGCGTCGGACTCTGGCTCCTCGCCCTCCTCCTCACGCTCGCCTCGGCGGTCTTCCAGCGGCTCACGGGACCCACTCACCCGCTGCGCGGGACGGTGACGCTCGGCGAGACCGAGGTCCGTCTCCGCCTCCTCCGATCGCACGGCGGGGACGGGGACCAGCCCGTCGTCGTGAGGGTCGCCGACGGCACGGTGAGCGGGAGCGTCGCCTGGCGGCGCTACCCGACGAACGACCCGTTCGCCATGCTGCCGATGGTCCGGGACGGGGAGACGCTCCGCGCGGCCCTGCCGCACCAGCCTCCGGCCGGGAAGCTCGAGTACCAGGTGCGCCTCGTCCGCGGCGGGGCGTCGGTCCTCTTCCCGGACCGGCCCGCGATCACCCGCTTCAAGGGGGCGGTCTCGCCGGTCGTCCTCGTCCCGCACATCGTCGCGATGTTCGGGGGGATGCTCGTCGCGAACGCCGCGGGGCTCCTCGCCCTGCGAGGAGAGAAGCGCCTCCTCGGCGTGTCGCTCGCCGCCCTCGTCCTCCTCGCGCTCGGCGGGCTCCTGCTCGGCCCCCTGGTCCAGAAGGCGGCGTTCGGCGCGTACTGGACCGGCTGGCCGTTCGGCACCGACCTGACCGACAACAAGACCGCCGTGGCCGTCCTGGCGTGGGGGGTGGCTGCGTTCCGCTCCCGCGGGGGGCGCGACGCGCGGCTCGCCGTCGGCGTCGCCGCGCTGGTCACGCTGGCCGTCTTCCTCGTCCCCCACAGCGCGTGGGGGTCGCAGATCGACTGGTCGAAGCTCCCGGCCGACGGCGGCTCCTGACGCGGGCTCCGGCGCCTATACTCGGTTCGCGCGGCGCGCACCGCGAGCGACGGGATGACGGCAGAGGGGGGCTCACGACGGGCGGCACCCGGGGTGCGACGCGCGGCTCTCGCGGCCGCGGCCGGATACGCCGCGCTCGGCCTCCTCTGGATCATCTTCTCCGACGACGTCGTCCGGGCCGTCGTCGACCCGGATCGGATGGCCACCGTCCAGAGCGCGAAAGGGATCCTCTTCGTCGTCCTGAGCGCCGTCTTCGTTTTCGCGATCGCCGTCCGGTCGGCGCAGCGCTTCGGCGGGGCGGTCGACCTGGAGAGCGGCGAGCGGCTGACGGCGGGGGCCTGGGCTCCGGTCGTCGTCTTCCTCGTCCTCTCGGCGGCCGTCGCCGGAGCCGGATACGTCCTTCACGAGCGCTCCGTCGCCGAGAAGCGAGCCGCCACTCTCGCCTCGCTCTCCGCGACGGCGGAGGTGAAGGCCGCACGGGCCGCGAGCCGGATCGACGCGCTGAAGCTCGACGCGCGCCTCCTCGCGGCGGAGGCGGAGCTGCGGAAGGTCCTCGCCGTGAGTCCGGACCCTCCCGTCACCGACGACGCGCGCCGCGACCTCCGCCAGGAGATCGAGACGTACGTGGCGCTCCATCCGGACCGATCCGTCCTCCTCCTCGACGCGACGGGCGCGGTCGTCGAGCGGGCGGGGCCGGGGATGGGCGTCGGCCCGGAGCTCGCATCGGCGCTCGAAGCGTCCCGCTCGACGCACGAGGCGGTCGTGGCCGAGCCGGAGACCGACAGGGGGCTGCCGATCGTCGTCCGGGTCGTGGCGGCCGTGGCCGGGATCGATCCGGCGGGCAGCGTTCCGGGTTACGTCGTCCTCGGAGCCTCGGCCCGGGAGCAGCTCCCGGCGCTCCTCGCCCGCGCTCCGGGGGCGAGTCCGAGCGAGGAGTCGCTGGTCGTGCGGGGGCAGGGCACGGAGGTCGCCGTCATCCTCGGAGCGGAGGGGGCCCGCCGGCTTCGCAGCGCGGACGCCTCCGGGGACGCGCTCCCGGCGCGGGCCGCCCGGGGAGAAGACGGAGCTTACGAAGGGGTCGACGACCTCGGCGTCGAGAGCTTCGCCGCCATCCGCAGGATTCCCGGAACGGACTGGTCGCTCGTCGTCCGGCGCGATGCCGCGGAGGTCTACCGCCCCCTCCGGCGGCGGCTCGCCGGAATCGCGTTCTTCAACGTCGCGCTCCTCGCCGGCGCCGCCCTTGCGACGCTCTCGTGGTGGCGGGGCCTGCGCGTGCGCCACCAATGGCGGGAGAAGCAGCTGGCGGCCGAGCGGGACGCCGTCGCGCGGCACTTCACGCTGCTGTCGGAGGCGTCGAACGACCTCGTCCTCCTCACGGACGAGGAGTTCCGTCTCGTGGAGGTGAACCGGAAGGCCTGCGAGGTGTACGGGTACTCCCGAAGCGAGCTGATCGGGGCCGAGGCGAGCGTCCTCCGCCCGCCCGAACAGCGAGCGGCGGCCCGGGAGGCCTTCGAGCGCCTCCTCGCCGAGGGCGCCCTCCACCTCGAGACGACGCACCAGCGGAAGGACGGATCCCGTTTCCCGGTCGACTTCAGCGGGAGGCGGATCGAGGTCGACGGCCGCCCGTTCGTCCAGTACGTCATCCGGGACATCACGGAGAGGAAGCGCGCGGAGGAGCGGATCCGCCGCCTGAACCAGCTCTACGATCTCCTGTCGAGGGCGAACGCGGCGATCGTGCGGACGGCCGACCCGGAGCAGCTCACCCGGCAGGTCTGCGAGATCGCGGTGGAGGTGGCCGGCTTCCGCCTCGCGTGGATGTCCGAGGCGAATGCCGAAGGGGAGCTTCGGGCGAAGGCCGTCGCCGGGCCCGCGGCCGCGATCGTCGACGCGGCGCCGCTGACCCTCGACCCGGACGCGCCGTCGGGGCGCGGTCCGACCGCGGACGCGATTCGCGGTGGGACGCCCGTCGTCGCGAACGACTACCTCTCGGACGCCTCGACGACCGTCTGGCACGAAGCGGCGCGGCGGCACGGGCTGGAGTCGCTCGCCTCGTTCCCGATCCCGGGACCGGAGGGGCCGCGCGGCGCGTTCGCCGTCGGGGCGGGCCAGAAGGGGTATTTCGACGACGAGATCGTGAAGCTCCTCTCCGGGCTGGCCGAAGACGTCGGCTTCGCGCTCGCGGCCCGGGACCGCGAGATCGAAAGGCGGCGCGCCGAGGAGGCCCTGAAGATCACGGCCCGGCGACTCTCCGAAGCCGAGAAGATCGGAAGGACCGGGAGCTTCTACGGCGACCTCGAGACGCGGCAGGTCAGCTGGTCCGAGGGGCACTACCTGCTCTTCGGAGAGACGCCCGAGACCTTCACGCCCTCGAACGACTCGTTCCTCGAGCGGGTCCACCCGGACGACAGAGAGCGGATGAAGGCGCTGACCTCGGAGAACTGGGACGGGCAGGCGGCCGGAGGGCACGAGTACCGCGTCGTCGACCCCTCCGGCGAGGTCCGCTGGCTGAACGCGACCTCGGAGCTCGTCCGCGACGACTCCGGCCGCCCGGTCGGGGTCTTCGGCGTCGTGCGGGACGTGACGGAGCGGAAGCTCGCGGAGGAGCGCCAGCGCCTCTGGTCGCACGTCCTCGAGGGGAGCGCCGACGGCGTCCTCCTGGCGGGGGCCGACCAGCGAATCCTGATGGTGAACCGGGCCTTCGAGACGATGACCGGCTACGCCGCGGAGGAGGTGCTCGGGAGGACCCCCCGGTTCCTCGGCTCGGGTCACCACGATCGTTCCTTCTACCGCCGGATGTGGACGACGATCGCCCGGACGGGATGCTGGCGAGGAGAGATCCAGAACCGGAGGAGAAACGGCGAGGTCTACCCGGTCCTCCTCTCGATCACCGCCGTGAAGGACGACCGGGGCGCCACGAGCCACTACGTCGCGATCTACACCGACCTGACGGAGCGCGTCGCGGCGATCGAGAGGATCGAGTTCCTCTCCCAGCGAGACCCCCTCACCCACTTCGTGAACCGCCCGGGCCTCGAGACGCAGCTCGCGCGGGCGATCGCCTCGTCCAGGCTCGAGGGGCATGCGCTCGCGCTCGTGACGTTCGACGTCGACCGGTTCTCGGCGATCAACGAGTCGCTCGGCGGCCCCGTCGGTGACGAGATCCTCCGCTCGATCGCGGGGCGGCTCGCGGGAGCGGTGCGGACGCGGGACATCCTCGCCCGAATCGGACCCGACGAGTTCGCCGTCGGCTTCGTGAGCGTGAAGGGGACGGCCGGGTGCGAGATCGCGGCCCGGAAGGTCCAGGCCGTCTTCGCGTCGCCGTTCGAGGTCGCCGGCCGGTCGGTCCCGATCTCGGCGAGCTTCGGGGTCGCCGTCTGCCCGGAGGACGGCGAGGACGCCACGGCGCTGATGCGGAGCGCGGACGCGGCGCTCCGGCACGCGAAGACGGGAGAAGGGGGGACGCTCCAGTTCTTCCGTCGCGAGATGACGGCCCGGGCGATGGAGACGCTCGAGACCGAGACGAAGCTCCGGAAGGCGATCGCGAACGGCGAGCTCCTCCTCTACTACCAGCCGCAGGTGGAGGTGGAGACGGGGCGGGTCGTCGGCGCGGAGGCGCTCGTCCGCTGGAAGGACCCCGAGCGGGGCCTCATCCCGCCGGGCGTCTTCATCCCGGTCGCCGAGGAGCGCGGCCTGATCGTCCCGCTCGGCGAGTGGGTCCTCAGGGCCGCGGCGACGCAGCTGCGCCAGTGGCTCGACGCGGGGCTGCCCCGGATCGTCGTGGCCGTGAACGTCTCGGCGGCCCAGTTCCGCTCGCCCGACTTCGAGGGGCGCCTCGTCGAGATCCTCGAGGAGACCGGAGTCCCGCCGGAGCTGATGGAGCTCGAGGTCACCGAGTCCGTCCTGGCGCGCGACGTCGAGGCGGCGGCGGCGCTGCTCGGGCGGCTGCGGGCCCGCGGGCTGTCCATCGCCATCGACGACTTCGGGACCGGCTACTCCTCGCTCGGCTACCTGCGGAAGTTCCCTCTGCAGAGGCTGAAGATCGACCAGGGGTTCGTCCGCGAGATCTGGAACGACCCCTCGGCGGCGGCGATCGTCCGGACGGTCATCGGGATGTCCCGCGGGCTCGGCCTGAAGGTCGTGGCGGAGGGCGTCGAGGAGAAGAGGCAGTTCTCGTTCCTCCGCTTCCACGGCTGCGACGAGGCCCAGGGCTACTACATCAAACGCCCGGTTCCCCCCGAGGCGTTCCGCGCGTTCCTCGAGGCCGGGGACTTCGACCCCGACGCCCCCTCGGCCTGAGCCGAAGCCTCAGGTCAGTCCGGTCCCGGGGGCGGGCGGCAGGTAGACGCGGAAGAGGTTCCCCCGGTCCATGGGCATCGCGAACAGGAAGCCTCCGGCCTGCTTCACGGTGCCGAACGGAGCGGCGAGGCCGAGGCCGCCGCCGCGCCCGGGCGTCCGGGACGAGCCGAACGGGTCGAACAAGCGACTCCGGGTCTCCTCGTCCATCGGCACCCCGTCGTCTCCGACGGACAGGAGGACCCAGCTCGCGGCGGCGCTCGGGAGCGGCACTTCGAGGCCCGGCTCCTCCAGAGGCCCCACGCCCGTTCCGAGCGTGAGCGAGCTCCCCGGGGGGAGCGACTCGAGCAGGAACTCGGCGAGCTGCACGAGGGCGTAGACGACTTCCTTCCGGTCGACCGTCACGGCGACGGTCTCGGGGGAGAGGTCGAGGCGCAGCGAGATTCCGGGTCCGATCCGTCCGCGCAGCTGCGCGGCGGCATCTCGCTGGAGGGCGTTCGCTCCGACGCGCTCGAGCTGCATCGAAGCGCCGCGGCCGAACGACAGGAGCTCGTGCCCGAGTGCGGAGCCGCGGGCCGCCGCCGCCCGGGCCTCGCCCAGCAGCGGCGCGGCGGCGCTTCCCTCGGGGAGCCGGGCCGCTGCGGCGTCGATCCCGGCGAGGACGCCCGTGAGGACGCCGTCGGGCTCGTGCGCGACCTCGCGCGCGAGGTGCCCGAGGGCTTCCATCTTCTGCGCGAGGCGGAGCCGCTCGTTCATGACGTTCCGCTCGGTGATGTCGTCCTGCACGGCGAGGTAGCCGGTGACCGCGCCCCGCCGGTCCCGGATCGGGGCGATCGAGGCGCGCACGATGACGAGGCGGCCGTCCCGCGCACGGTTCCAGACCTCCGTCTTGAACGTGCGTCCGGCCGCGAGCTCCGCCCAGACTTCGGCGTAGAAACCGGCGTCGTGACGTCCGCTCTTCAGGATCCGCGGGTTCGCGCCGATCGCTTCCTCGCGCGTGTAGCCGTAGGTCCGGGTGAAGGCGGGGTTGACGTAGGTGATCGTCCCGTCGGCGTCCGTCAGGAAGATGATGCTCGCCGATTGCTCGACGGCAGCCTCGAGGCGCCGCAGCGTGTCCTCGGAGCGGTGGCGCTCCGTGACGTCGCGGGAGTTGACGACGAGCCCGAGGACCCCCGGGTCGTCGAGGAGGTTCGTCGTGAGGGACTCGAGCTGGCGGATCGCGCCGTCGGCCCGGCGGACGCCGAACTCGACCGAGACGGTCTCTCCCGGGCTCTCGAGGCACCGCTGGAGAGCCGCGCGGACCGCTCCGGCGTCATCGGGGCAGACGATCTCGAGGACGCTCCGTGCGACGAGCGTCTCGACGCGGTGGCCGAGGAGCTTCTCCGTCGACGGGCTCGTGAAGAGAATGCGCCCCTCGCGGTCGAGAATGGTGACGATGTCGAGCGAGGAGGCGACGAGCGCCTCGGCCTGGCGCTCGGCCCGCCGCAGCGCCCGCTCCGTCTCGGCCCCCTTGCGCCTCGACTCCTCGAGCTGCGTCGCGAACCGGACCGTGGCGGCGAGGCTCGCGGGAGTCAGGCTCGGCTTCACGAGGACTTCGGCCGCGCCGACCCTGTGCGCGTGGAGGGCGGCCTCGGCGTTCGACCGGCCGGTCAGGACGATCGCCGGGACCGGGCTCCTGGCGTCCCTCATCTCCTCGAGGAGGGCGAGCGCATCGGCGTCGTGCGCGCGGACGTCGAGGAGGAGGACGTCGGGAGGGTCCGCCGCGAGCACGCCCCTCGCCTCGGCGGCCGAGGCCGCCCGCCGGACCGCGAGGTCGGGCTCTCCGAGCCCCTCGCGGAGGTAGCCCTCGACGAGGAGCGCCTCGTCGGCATCGGCGTCGACGACGAGGATCCGCGGGGGCCGGCCTTCGGGGCTCACTCGATCGATCACTCCGGCCGTACGACGAGCTCGAACCAGTAGAGGCCGAGGATCCGGAGCGAGGCGACGAGGCCGGCGAACGTGACCGGCTTCGCGATGTAGGAGTTGACGCCGAGGCGGTAGGCCTGCTGGACGTCTTCCGGCGCGGTGGACGACGTCAGGACGACGACGGGGATGTGGCAGAGGGCCGGGTCGTTCCGGATCTGCGAGAGCGCCTCCCGCCCGTCGATCCGCGGCATGTTCAGGTCGAGGAGGATCAGGGCCGGGAGCGGGTTGGCGTCCGGGTCCTCGTACGGCGGGCGGCGGCGGAGGTAGTCGAGAAGCTCGACGCCGTCGCGCACCCGGCGCAGGTCGTTCAGCAGGCGGGCCTCCTCGAGGGCGCTCCGCGCCAGGAGGAAGTCGTCGTCGTTGTCCTCCGCCATCAGAAGGACGGCCTGCCGGCGTTTCTCGGTCGTCATTCCACCCCTCCCGAAGCCGGGAGCCGGGGGCGCGAAGCCCGGCGGCATGCGGCGCCCCATTGTCTCCTTTCGGCCCCGGAAGTCACGCCCCGGGCGGGCCGGGCGATCCGGGCTCCGGATTCCGCCCGCGCCCGCCGGACCCTCACCGCCTCCCGGAGGAGGGACTCGGGGCGAACGATGAGGGGACGCCGCCTCCGCGATCCACGCCGGCGGCGGGTCGACCCATCCGCGCGGGACCAGCGGCTTCGTCCGGATCAGAAGGAAGGCATGGGGACCGGGACCAGGATCGGCTCTCCCTCCTGCGGCAGGAGCAGCTCGTCGGTTTCCGGGGGCGGGCCGGGGAATCGGACGGCCTCCGCGAAGGCGCGCGCGATCGAGCGTGGGTCGGGATCGAGGCCGGGCTCGATTCCGGGGCCGCGCGCGGCGAACAAGGTGGAGAAGCCGTCCACGTAGTCCACGGTCTTCACGGAGCCGAGGTTTCCGGGGCTCGGCCGGCGAAGGCCGATGCGCGGTCCGTGGTCGCCCAGCACGACGACCACCGAGTTCTCGAGCGCGCCCGCCCTCTCGAGCGACGCGAAGAAGGACGTGAGCCGCGCCGACAGGCACCGTACCTGGGAGAGGTAGCGGCGATAGCGATCCCGCGGCAGGCCCTCGGGGACCTCGGGGACGGAGCCCGGCGAAAGCGGCCGGTCCTTCACCTTCTGCCAGAGCGGGGTCAGGTCGCGGGGCGCGACGCGGCAGTCGGCCTCGTAGACGTAGGGGAAGTGGGGGATCAGGAGGTGGGCGAGGAAGAGCCGGCCGCGCGCACCCCGCGTGACGTCCTCCTCGATCCGGTCGAGGACGGTCATCGACTCGATCGGACCGACGAGCGTTCTCGGTTCGTCGCCGGGCTGCCGGATCGGGGCCCCGACGCTCCGGAGCCACACTCTGAAGCGCTTCGAGGCCTCGAGGACCAGGGACCTCGCGAGGAGGCTGCTCCCGATCACGGCAGCCCTCTCGCTCCACGTCAGGTCCTGTCCCCGGATCGACCCGAGATGGGCGGACCTGTAAGTGAAACAGGCCTCCGGCCGGACGCCCGCGACGTCGCAGAGGTCGAGGTAGTCCGACTGGTAGATGCGGATCGCGTACCCCGAGGAGGCGGCGCGCTTCAGGAAGAGGC
Source organism: Thermoanaerobaculia bacterium (assembly GCA_017999215.1). Taxonomy (GTDB): domain Bacteria; phylum Acidobacteriota; class Thermoanaerobaculia; order UBA5066; family UBA5066; genus UBA5066. The sequence goes on along the minus strand of JAGOBQ010000022.1, from coordinate 4,049 downwards.
TCTCACGGAGCGAGAAGCGCCCCCGGACCTCGCGGACCCACTCGTCGCGCGTTCGACGCGCAGCGTGGTTGAGGACGTTCGGGATCGAGTCGGTCGTGCTCGAATACTGGCTGAAGGCGCGGGAGTAGAGCCGGAAGGCGTGGGTGGCGAAGAGGTCGGAGAGGGCGTTCCGCGCCTCGGGCCCCCCTTCGATCTCCAGGGGGATCCCTTCGAGCCCGACGTGCTCGTCCAGGAAGAGGACGATCATCGGGGGGAGCTCCCCGCGGACCGGGCGGGCGCCCACCGCAGTTCCGGAAGAGGCCCGGAGGGGAGTTCGGGTCGGCACCAGCGAGATGGAGAGGAGGAGGGTGGCGAACCCGGCCGAGAGGATCGGGAAGGCGTTCTCGCGCAGCACCCAGACGACGAGGGTGAAGGCGGCGAACGCCAATGCGAGCGTTCCCCGGCCCACGGGGGCGAGCTGGACGTCGACGAAGAGGACCAGGCAGAGCGACAGGAGCGCTGCCCGGAGCCAGCCGGGCGACCGCAGCGCCAGCAGGCCCACGGCGCCGCCGGCCGCGACCGTGCCGGCGATCCATGCCAGGCTCTCCGGCGCCGCGAGGCTGTAGTCGTTGTCGAGCAGGAAGGCGAGGACGGGCGCGAGGAAGATCGCGGACGGGAGGAACGCGTACCAGGCGCGAGGGCGGGGAGACCGCCGTTCCACTCTGCTGGTCCTCAACGCCGACGGTACGAGACCAGCAGCCGCCCGCTCGCAGAGACGCGGGCGGACTCGAGGGCCTCGGCACGTCTCCCCAGGCACGCGAGGAAGCGCTCCTCCTCGTAGCCGTCGAAGATGTCCTCTCGGAGGCGGAGGAGCTCCTGGACCATCGGGTCGGACTTCGGCACGAACTCGACGACGCCGGCCGGCGCGAGGTCGACGAGCCAGTCGACGAGGCGATCGAGCGGGACGTTGCGGCCGATGGCGAGGTGGTGGACGAGCGCCAGGGCGAGGACGGCGTCCGCGTCGGCCCTCTCCCGCAGGCCGGGCCTTTCCTGCTGAGCCCAGCCCTGGCTGGGGGTGGGGTTCGCCGCGTCGAGGACGAGCGGCAGGAAGTCGAGGCCGTCCCTCCGAGCCCGCTCGAACGCCCTCCCGGCGGCGACGCCGTCGGCGTCGAATCCGATGACGCGGCGAGCCCCCGCCTCGAGGGCGGCGGCGGCGTAGTCCCCGGTGTTGCAGCCCAGGTCCCACACGGTCTCGGGGGCGAGGCGGGAGACGAACCGGTCGACGAACTCCCTCTTGGCCCTCTGCTCGGCGGGCGAGTAGCTGTTCGCGCGCGCGTAGTCGCTCCAGGCCGTGCGCTCCGGACCGGCCGGCTCGAGGCTCCGTATCCAGCCTCGAAGGCCTCGCAGCATCGCGAGGAGGCCCTCCCGGGGGAGCTTTCGCGCCGAAGCGAGCCGGGCCGCGCTCGCCCGGCTCGAGGCGCGCTGGTACCGGGCCGGGAGGAGGACGTGGAGGACGACGCTCCACGAGAGCCGGTGCCGCGGGCGGAGCAGCGCCGCGAGGTCCGTCGCCGGTACGCCTTCGAGGCTCCCGCGAAACCACGGGGCGTGGGAGACGCCGAGCAGGGAGTGCATCAGAAGGGGGTTGAGGAACTGCTCGCAGAACTGCCGGTGCCCCAGCCAGTACTCGCCTTCGCGATAGGGGCGGAAGGAGAGCGTGTCGACGAAGACGGGATGCGGTCCCCGGAACTGCACGTTGAAGGCGGAGGCGTCGCTCAGCGTGAAGCCGCCGGCGAGCGCGTCGAGGTGGACGTCGAGGTGGAAGAGGGCCGCGGCCTTGAGGGCCGGGAACGGCCACTCGTACGGCCAGGAGACGAAGGGGAGCCGGGGATGCTCGAGGACGATCGGGGCGTCGAAGCCGAGGGCGGCCGCCTCGGCCTCGCCGAGCCGACGGTGGGGGAGGAGGCGCCCCTCCGTGACGAGCCGCGAGAAGAGGCCCTGCTCCTCCGCGGAATCGAACGCGGCCAAGGCCCGTCGGGAGATCGTCCGAAAGACGCGACGGCCCAGGACGTGGACGCTGCCGGCCGGGTCGCGGAAGGACCCCGCGCTCGTGGAGGTGCCGGTCACTCCTCCCGCTTCTCCTCCGGTCCGGCGGCCGGCCTTCGGCCGAAGACGGACTTCAGTCGTTTCCAGTAGAGCTTGAGGGCTACCGCCCCGGCCGCGATCGCCGCGATCACCCCCTGCACCACGATGCTCCCGGTGCCGGGGTCGAGGTAGGCGTCGGCCGGCAACGCCAGGAGGATCGCGGCCAGCGCGAGCGCTGCGGGGGCGAGGAGCTTGGAGGCGGTTCGCATGCTCTTCCTTCCGGAGCGAGAGAACGGACGCGTCGTGCCCTTCTGCGTGGCGGGAGCCGACCCCGAAGGACACGCCGGAGGGCCGGGTTGGCGGCTGCGGGAAGAATCGCACAGCCCGCGGGACGGGTCCAAAGGTGCCCGCGAACCGGCCCGTCCGGCGACCCCGCCCCGGGGACCCGTCACGACGCGACCGTCCCGCCTCGAGCCCGAGCCGCGCCGCCGCGCCTTCACCGCCCCCCGCCGGCGGGACTCGACCTGGCCCGTCACGCTCCGGAGCTCGTCCGCCGCCCACCTCTCGATCTCGGCGAAGAGGGCGGGGTCGACCCGGAGGAGGAAGGCCTTTCGGGTCAATGGCCTGCGGGCCGGACGCTACACTCTCGGTCCGGGTGTTCTCCGAGGTGCCGGGCGCGGCTCGCGGTGAATCAGAACGGCCCGAGGACGGCGGAATGGACTCGACACAGCTCTCCTGGATCGCGAATTACATCTGGGGAATCGCCGACGACGTCCTGCGCGACCTCTACGTCCGGGGCAAGTACCGGGACGTCATCCTCCCGATGACCGTCCTCCGCCGCCTCGACACCCTTCTCGAGCCGACGAAGAGGGCCGTCCTCGAGATGAAGGCCTCGCTCGACGCCGCCGGGATCGTCCACCAGGACCAGGCGCTCAGGCAGGCGGCCGGCCAGGCCTTCTACAACACCTCTCCCTTCACGATGCGCGATTTGCGCTCCCGCGCCAGCCAGCACCAGCTGAAGGCCGACTTCGAGGCCTACCTCGACGGCTTCTCCCCGAACGTCCAGGACATCCTCGAGAAGTTCGAGTTCCGGAACCAGATTCCCCGCCTCTCGAAGGCCGACGCCCTCGGGACTCTCATCGAGAAGCTCCTCTCGCCCGACGTCAACCTCGGTCCGAACCCCGTCCTGAAAGCAGACGGCACAGTCCGCCACCCGGGCCTCGACAACCACGCGATGGGGACGATCTTCGAGGAGCTCGTCCGCCGCTTCAACGAGGAGAACAACGAGGAGGCGGGCGAGCACTGGACCCCGCGCGACGCCGTCAAGCTGATGGCGAACCTCATCTTCCTCCCCATCGCGGACCGGATCGAGTCGGGGACCTATCTCCTCTACGACGGCGCCTGTGGCACCGGCGGAATGCTGACCGTCGCCGAGGAGACGCTCAAGGAGCTTGCCCGCGAGCGCGGCAAGGCCGTGGCGACCCACCTCTTCGGCCAGGAGATCAACTCCGAGACCTATGCCATCGCGAAGGCCGACCTTCTCCTGAAAGGCGAGGGAGAGGCCGCCGACAACATCGTCGGCGGCCCGGAGCACTCCACCCTCTCGGCCGACGCTTTCCCGTCGCGCGAGTTCGACTTCATGCTCTCGAACCCGCCCTACGGCAAGAGCTGGAAAAGCGACCTCGAGCGGATGGGGGGCAAGGAGGGGATCCGCGACCCGCGCTTCGTCATCACGCACGCGGGCGACCCGGAGTACTCCCTCCTCACCCGCTCCAGCGACGGCCAGATGCTCTTCCTCGCGAACATGCTCAGCAAGATGAAGCACGGGACGCCGCTCGGGAGCCGGATCGCCGAGGTCCACAACGGCTCGTCCCTCTTCACGGGAGACGCCGGCCAGGGCGACAGCAACATCTGCCCCTGGATCATCGAGAACGTCTCGCTCGTGGCGATCATCGCCCACCGTCTGAACATGATCGACAACACCTGCA
>JAGOBQ010000021.1 GCA_017999215.1 Thermoanaerobaculia bacterium | reverse complement strand
AGGCCGCCGCGGGGACCGCGGAGCGTCTTGTGGGTCGTCGACGTGACGAAGTGGGCGTGCCCGACCGGCGAGGGGTGGAGGCCCGCCGCGACGAGTCCGGCGATGTGGGCCATGTCGACCATCAGGAGCGCGCCGACGGAGTCGGCGACCTGCCGGAACCGCGGGAAGTCGAGGACGCGCGGGTAGGCCGAGGCGCCCGCGATGATGAGCTTCGGCTTCTCGGCCTCGGCGATCCGGGCGAGCTCGTCGTAGTCGATCGTCTCGGCCTCGCGCGTCACTCCATACGAGACGACGCGGTACTGCTTGCCCGAGATCGAGAGCGGGTGGCCGTGCGTCAGGTGCCCGCCGTGGGCCAGAGACATGCCGAGGAGGGTGTCGCCCGGCTTGAGGCAGGCGAGGTAGACGGCCGTGTTCGCCTGCGAGCCGGAGTGGGGCTGGACGTTCGCGTGGATCGCGTCGGGGTTCGCGGGCGAGAAGAGCTTCTTCGCGCGGGCGATCGCGAGCGACTCGGCGACGTCGACGTTCTCGCAGCCGCCGTAGTAGCGCCGTCCCGGGTAGCCCTCGGCGTACTTGTTCGTCAGGACCGAGCCCATCGCCTCGAGGACGGCGCGGGAGGCGTAGTTCTCCGAGGCGATCAGCTCGAGGCCGTCGCGCTGTCGGGCGAACTCGGCGTCGACGGCCGCGGCGATCTCGGGGTCGACGGTGGAGAGGGAACGCCCCATCAGGCGGGGAGTCGGGGTTTGGGTCGTCGTCATCGGGATTCTCCTTGGGCGCTCGGCGGGGGGGCGTCGAGCTTGTCGACGCGCCGCTGGTGCCGCCCGCCGGCGAACGGGGTCGAGAGGAAGGCCTCGAGGATCGCCGTCGCGAGCGGGACGGCGGTGACGCGGGCGCCGAGGCCGAGGACGTTCGCGTCGTTGTGCTCGCGCATCAGCTGCGCGGAGAAGAGGTCGGTCGCGACGCCGGCCCGCGCGCCCCGCACGCGGTTCGCCGCGATGGAGATGCCGATCCCGGTGCCGCAGACGACGACGCCGCGGTCGGCCCTCCCCTCCGCGACGGCCTCGCCGACCGCGTAGCCGAAGTCGGGGTAGTCGACGGAGGCGGTGGAGGAGGTCCCGAGGTCGATCACCTCGTGGCCGAGCTCCGCGGCTCGCCCGGCCAGGAGGGTCTTGAGCTCGAAGCCGGCGTGGTCGGCGCCGAACGCGATGCGCATCGGCCGATCCTACCCCGCGGGCGTCCCCGCGGGCCTCCTCGGGTAGGGGGCGAAGAGGGCGTCGTACTCCGCGAGGGCGTAGCTGTCGGTCATCCCGGCGATGTGGTCGGCGATGCAGCGGAGGACCACCGGCTCCTCCCGCCAGCGCCCGGCGATGACCCCTTCGACCTTCTTGAGCGGCACCTCCCTGAGGAAAGGGAGGCCCGAGAGCTCCGCGACGCGCGCGAGGACGGCGTCGGGGAGGAGGCGCGGGTTCTTCGCGTAGGCGTCGAAGAGCCGATTCACCACGAGCTGGGCCCGCGCGTCGTGCTGCGAGACGGCCTGGCTGTGGATGATGTGGCGATAGACGAACTCCTTCAGCTCGAGGTACCGCTTCTCCCCGCCGCGCGAGGGGGCGACGAGGGAGCCGGGGAGCTTCTTCCGGTGGGCCGCGAACTCGGCCCGCGTCGTCACCTTCTGCGCCGTCAGCCACCTCTCGATCGCCGCGCGCGAGGCGACGACGAGGTCGGTGACGAGGTGGTGGATCAGTCCGCGGATCAGGAGTGCCCGTTTCACGGCCGGGTCGGAGGCGCCGGTCCAGGCGGCGCCGAGCGCCGTCACGATCTCCCGCGCGAGCGGGATCTCCTCGGCCTTGCCGATCCCCACGAGGCCGAGGCCGTCCTCCAGGTCGTGCGCCTGCTGGGCGATCTCGTCGGCCCAGCCGACCGCCTGCCCCTCGAGATGGCAGCCCGAGCCGAGGTGGAGTCCCTCCGGGTCGAGGACCGGAAACGGGAAGTCGCGCTTCCAGGTGGTGTGCTTGAGGATCCCCTCGCGCGTCTCGTCCGTGAGGTTGAGCCCCGGCTCCTCGTACCGCTTCTCGAGGAGGTCGACGACGCGGACCGACTGGTAGTTGTGCTTGAACGCGCCGACGGCGGCCACCGCCTTGGGCGAGAGGGAGACGCTCGGCTCGCCCCCCGTCAGGATCCGGTTGAGCGCCTTCTCCCCGGAGTGGCCGAACGGGGTGTGTCCGAGGTCGTGCGCGAGGGCGCACGACTCGGCGAGGTCCTCGTTCAGGCCGAGGGTGCGCGCAACCGTTCGGGCGACCTGGGTCACCTCGAGCGTGTGCGTGAGGCGCGTCCGGTAGTGGTCCCCCTCGAACGGGATGAAGACCTGGGTCTTGTGCTTCAGCCGGCGGAACGCCTTCGAGTGGACGATCCGGTCGCGGTCGCGCTGGAACTCGGTCCGGTAGTCGAGCCCGTCCGCCTCGGGAGAGATCGCGCGGCGACGCGTCGAGGACGCCGCCCGGGACGCGTAGATCGCGAGCCGCTCGTCCTCAAACGCCTCGAGCTCGCGTTTCGTGAAGGCGACGGCCCGCGAGGGCCTCCCTGCGCTCATCCGAACCTCCGGGCGGCCGCCCGCCGACGGCTCAGGCGTCCCGGCGCTCGACGAGAGCCAGGGCCTCGCCGGCGAGGACGAGCGACCCGGCGACGAGTATAGGGGCGTCGTCCTCCGCTCCTTCGAGGAGGGCGAGGGCCTCGGCGAGCGAGGCGGCGCGAGGGAGGTCCTCCCGTCCGAGGCGGACGGCGAGCGACTCCGGAGGGATCGCGCGGGGCGAATCCGGGGCGACGAGGACGACGCGGCCGGCGCGCCTGGCGAGCGGAGCGAACATCCCCTCGACCGCCTTGTCGCCGAGGGCTCCGAAGACGAGGTCCACGCGCCCCGCGAGGCCCGCGGCGTCGAGATGCGCGGCAACGGCCGCGGCGCCCGCGGGGTTGTGCGCTCCGTCGACGAGGAGAGGCCGGGACCCGGGCCGCGGAATCGTCTGGAGCCGACCCGGCCAGCGGGTCGCCGCGACGCCGCGACGGACGGTCTCCGTGTCGAGCGCGGCCACCGCGCGCGCGGCCGCGACGCCGAGGACGACGTTCTCACGCTGGTGCGCGCCGGCGAGCGGCGAGAGGCCCTCCCACTCGACCGACGGCGCCACCTCCTCGAGGTTCGCGCCGACGCGGGCCGCCTCGGCACGGAGAACCCGAAGCATCCCGCCCCGCTCCGTCGTCAGCGCGAGGCGGCCGCGGCGGAAGATGCCCGCCTTCTCGCGCGCCACGTCCTCGAGCGTCGGGCCGAGCGTCTCGAGGTGGTCCGCCGCGACGTTCGTGACCGCGGAGACCTCCGGCTCGAGGACGTTCGTCGCGTCGAGCCGCCCGCCGATCCCGACCTCGACGACGGCGATCCCGACTCGCGCCCGCCGGAAGAGCTCGCACGCCGCGACGACGAGCGCCTCGAAGTAGGTCGGGCGGAGGGCCCCGTCGCCCGAGACCGCGGCGACGAGGGCAAGGACCGAGTCGAGCCCCTCGTCGGAGACGTCGCGCCCGCCGGGGAGTCGGACCCGCTCGTTCACGCGGACGAGGTGCGGGGAGGTCGTGAGCCCGACACGGAGGCCCGCCGCCTCGAGGACAGCCGCGGCCGTCGCCGCCGTGGAGCCCTTCCCGTTCGTCCCGGCGACGAGGAGGGTTCGGAAAGAGGCCTGCGGGCGTCCGAGCGCGGCGAGGAGGGCGCGGGTGCGGGCGAGGCCGGGCCGGATCGTCTGCGGGCCGAGGGCCTCGAGCCAGCGGAGTCCGGCGCCCGGGGTCACGCGGCGAGGAGGCGAAGGACGTTCGCGAGCGTCGCCTTCAGCTCCTTGCGCGGGACGACGACGTCGACGAAGCCGTGGTCGAGGAGGAACTCGGAACGCTGGAAGCCCTCCGGAAGGGTCTGCCGGATCGTCTGCTCGATGACGCGCGGCCCCGCGAACCCGATCAGGGCCTTCGGCTCGGCCAGGGTGACGTCGCCGAGCATGGCGAAGGAGGCGGTGACTCCGCCGGTCGTCGGATCGGTCAGGACCGTGACGTAGGGGACCCGCGCCTCGGAGAGCCTCGCGAGCGCCGCGGAGACCTTCGCCATCTGCATGAGGGAGAGGATCCCCTCCTGCATCCGTGCGCCGCCCGAGGCGGTGACGACGACGAGGGGGGTCTTCTCGGCCGCCGCCTTCTCGGCCGCGCGCGCGAGGACCTCGCCGACGACGGAGCCCATCGAGCCTCCCATGAAGGCGTAGTCGAGGGCGGCGACGAGCGCCTTCGTCCCTTCGATCGGTCCCTCTCCCGCCGCGACCGCGTCGGGGCGGCCCGTCCGCGCCCCGTAGTCGCGCAGGCGGTCGCGGTAGCGCTTCGTGTCGCGGAAGCGGAGCGGATCGGTCGGGTGGACGTCCGCGAACAGGAGCTGGAACACGCCGTCGTCGAAGAGGAGCTTCAGCCGCTCGTCGACCGACAGGCGGAAGTGGAAGCCGCACTTCGGGCAGACGCGCTGGTTCCGCTCGACCTCCTTCGCGTAGAGGGTCTCGCGGCAGCCGTCGCACTTGAGGAAGTGCCCCTCGCCGAGCGAGGTCGCGGTGCGCATGTCTCGCAGGGCGCGGGGCGCCTTGTCTTTCCGGAACCAGAGGGCCATGGGGGCGGGATCTTACCCCCTCCCCCCGGCGCGGACCGCCGGAGGGGCGCCGAGGGTGACGAGGGGCGTCCCGTCGGCGAGGGGGGTGACGCAGGCGGCGACGCCGAAGAGCTCGCTGATGGACCTCTCCGTCACGCTCTGGCGGACCGGACCGGCCGCGAGGACCGCTCCGCGCGCGAGGAGGACCGCGTCGTCGGCCGTTCGCGCCGCGAGGTCGACCTCGTGAGTGGAGAAGACGCAGCAGGCGCCGCCGGAGGCGAGGCGCCGGAGGACGTCGAGGACGAGGAAGCGGTGGCGCGGGTCGAGGCTCGCCGTCGGCTCGTCGAGGAGGAGGACCCGGGGCTCGCCGGCGAGCGCCCGCGCGAGGTAGACCCGCTGCCGCTCGCCCCCGGAGAGGCTCCGCACGTCCCGGTCCTCGAGCCCCGACGCGTCGACCTCCTCGAGCGCGCCGCGCGCGATCTCGACGTCCCGGCGCGACGGCGTCGAGAAGGCGCCGAGGAACGGCGTCCGCCCCAGGAGGACGACGTCGAGCGCCGTCGCGGGGAAGAACGGCTCGAAGCCCTGCGGGAGATAGCCGAGGAGCCGGGCCGCCTCCCTCCGAGGCACTTCGGCGATCGGCCTTCCGCGAAGGAGGGCCGTCCCTCGGGACGGCGGGAGGAGCCCGGCGAGGACCTTCAGGAGAGTCGACTTTCCCGAGCCGTTCTCTCCCAGGAGCGCCGCGACCCGCCCCTCCCCGAACGACAGGCTCACGTCGCGGAGGACGTCGCGGCCGCGTGCGTAGCCGGCGAAGGCGGAGCGGAGCTCGAGCGGGATCACGCCCGCCTCCGGAGGAGGACGAGGAAGGCGGGGGCGCCGAGGAGCGCCGTCACCGCGCCGATCGAGATCTCGTTCGGGGAGAAGAGCGTCCGCGCGAGGAGGTCGGAGAGGACGAGGAGGACGCCCCCGGCGAGGAAGGAGCCGGCGAGGAGGGCGCGGTGGCCGTACGTGAGGCGCCGGACGAGGTGGGGAACGAGGAGCCCGACGAAGCCGATGATCCCGGCGTGCGCCACCGCCGCGGCCGCGAGGAGGGAGGCCGCGACGTACGCGATCCGCTTCGCCCGTTCGACGGAGACGCCGAGCGTGAACGCGGTCTCCTCGCCGAGCGTGAGGGCGTCGAAGGCGCGGGCGAGCGGCAGGAGGACCGCGAGGCCGACCGCCGAGTAGACCGCGAGCGAGAAGACGGCGTCCCCGGTCGCGCCCGCGAGGGAGCCGAGCATCCAGAAGACGAAGCCGCGCGTGTCGGAGGCGTCGCCGACCGAGAGGAGGAAGAGGAGGACGGCGGAGGCGAGCGCGTTCACGACGACGCCCGAGAGTAGGAGGCGCCCCCGGTCGAGCCGGCCCCCGACGGAGGCGCCGAGGCCGACGAGGAGAACGGCGCCGAGCGCCCCCGCGAGGGAGGCGAGCGGGAGGGCGAAGGACCCGAAGAGCCCCGCGGTGCCGAGGCCGAGGACGACCGCGGCGAGCGTGCCGCAGGCGGCCCCTCCCGAGACGCCGAGGAGATACGGGTCGGCGAGGGGGTTGCCCAGGAGGGCCTGGAGCGCGGCTCCCGAAAGCGCGAGCGCCCCGCCGACGAGGAGCCCCAGGAGCGCCCGGGGAAGTCGGAGGTCGCGGACGATCGTCCGCGTCGCCGCGTCGCCGTCCCCCGCGAGGGCGGCGAAGGCGTCGGCCGGCGCGATCGGGACGCTCCCGACGAGGAGGGACGCGACGACCGCGCCGAGGGCGAGGAGGGCGAGGAGCGCGAGGAAGCGGCCGGTCCTCCTCACGGCGTCCCCGCGTGGAGCTTCTCGACGAGCGCTTCGAGGGCGTCGACGAGGCGCGGCCCGGGGCGCTCGAGCCAGTCGCCGTCGAGGACGACGACGCGGCCCGCGCGGACCGCCGGGAGGAGGTGCCAGCGGCTGGCCGGCGCGAGCGCCGTTTCGAACGCGGCGCGGTTCTCCCGCGTGTCGGGCCGGACGAGGAGCCGAGGGTTCCATCCCACGAGCGTCTCGTGAGAGACGCGGGGCCACTCGCCGGCGCCCTTCGGGACGACGTTCTCGAGACCGGCCCGCTCGAGGAGATCGCCCACGAACGTCGCCCGCCCCGCGACGACCGGCGGGTCGGGCCAGATCACCGCGAGGGCCGTCGGCCGGGGCGGACCGCGGCGGAGGCGGACGCGCGCCTCGGCCGCCGCGACGCGCCGCTGCATCCGGGCGACGAGCCGCTCGGCCTCCGCGACCCGGCCGAGCGCGGCGCCGACGCGCCGGACGTCCGTGTACACGCCGTCGAGCGAGGTCGCGTCGGTGACCACGACGCGGACGCCGAGCGCGGCGAGGCGCTCGGCGGCCCGACGGTCGGTGCCGTCGCGCGAGACGACGGCGAGGTCGGGTGCGAGCGCCGCGATCCGCTCGAGGTCGGGGACGAAGCCGCCGAGCCGCGCCTTTCCCTTCGCGCCGGGAAGGCCGGCCGCGAAGTCGGAGACGCCGACGACCCGGTCCTCGGCTCCCAGCGCGAAGACGATCTCCGCCGCGGACGGGGCCAGGACGACGACGCGGCGGGGCTGCGCCGCGGCGAGGGGCGTCGCGAGGGCGGCGCACGCGACGGCGGCCGCGGCGAGGAATATCTGACGCTTGCGCAAGGTCGAGAGAGAAAGCGAAGGCCCCGGCGCCCTCACGCGAGGGGATCGCCGGGGCCGGTCCGCGGTCGATCGGACGGCGGGCGCCCGCCGCCCGTCAGGACTCCTCGGACTCCTCGAGGTCGTTCTGGATCCCGAGGCGGAGGCACGCGGCGGCATACATCTGCCGCGCGGCCTTCTGGCCGTTCTGAAGCTCGGCGAGACGCTCCTTCACCTTGGCCAGCTCTTCCTGGATGTTGGCCTCCAGGTCGCTGATCTCCTTCTTCGTGACGCGAAGCGTGTTCTCGTAGAACTTCCTCTGGTCGTCGCTGAGGCTCATGCCGGAACTCCTTCTCGATCTACTTCACCGTAATGGAGAACGTCTTCCACATCTTCACGCGGACCCCGGCCTTCGTGGCAGGCTCGATCTGGGCCCCCTTGACGGCCGAGACGGCCGCTTCGTCTGCGACCGGGTTGCCGGACGACTTCAGGACGCGCGTCGAGGTGATGCGCCCGTTCTCGTCCACGAGGGCCATGATCGCGGCCGGACCCGTCACGCGCCGCGCCTGGGCGGGGAGCCGCGGGAACGCCCCCAGCTTCACGAGCCGGGCCTCGCGGACGCCCGGACCCGCGCCGACGAGGTCGCCCTCGCGCACGGCGGCGGCCGGCGCCGCGGCGGCCGGAGCCGCGGGGCGCGGCGCCTCGACGGCGCGCGGAGGCTCGGTGGGACGGACGGGGACCGGGGTCGGCTCGGGCGCCCGCGTCGGCGCCGGGACCGGGGTCGCCGTCGCCGCGGGCTTCGGCGGCTGGAGCGGCTGGCTCGGCGCCATCGAAACGGCCGGAGCCGACGTCGCCGCGGCGCCGGAAGCCGGCCTCGGCTGCTGCTCGGCGGCGGCTTTCTGCGCGGCCTCGCGGAGCTTCTTCGCTTCCTCGGCCGTCGCCTTCTTCAGCTCGGCCTCGAGCGCCTTGGCGTCGATCACCTTCTCGGGAGCGGCGGCCGCCTCGGTCGTGGCGGGGGCCGGCTCGGCTGCCGCGGTCGGGACCGCGACCGGAGCCGGGGCCGGCTCCTCCTTCTTTCCGCGGGTCATGAAGACGGCCGCGGCGATCAGGACGACGGCGGCGACGCCGATTCCGGCGAAGAGGCCGGTGCGGCTCTTCCCCGAGTCCTCTTCGACGCTGATGGCCGGCTGGGAGACCTCGACGGGCTCCGGGACGGGAAGCGGCTCGGGAACCTTCTCCTTCTTGGAGATGACGAGCCCCTTCCCCTTCTTCTTCTCCTCCGGCGCGGGCGTCGACGCAGCCGCCTGCGCGAACGCCGCGTCGATCTGCGCGTCGGACGCGACCGGGGTCGCCTCGACGAGGCGGTGGAGGAAGATCGCGAGGTCGGCCGGGCCCGGAGCGGGCTGGAAGGAGTAGAGGACCGAGTTGATGTCCCGCTCCATCTCCGAGGCGTTCTGGTACCGGTCCTGCGGGTTCTTCGCGAGCGCCTTGAGGACGATCTGGTCGACCTTCGGCGGCACCTCGCCGTTCTTGGCCGAGGGCGGCGTCGAGCGCGCGTCGCGGACCTGCTCGAGGATCGTCAGGTCGGTGTCGCCGCTGAAGAGCCGCTCGCCCGTCAGCATCTCGTAGAGGACGACGCCGAGCGAGAAGATGTCGGTGCGGCGGTCGACCTTCTTCCCCCACGCCTGCTCGGGGGACATGTACTGGAGCTTGCCCTTGAGCGCGCCCGCCTGCGTCTGCTGGACCTTCGTCGCGGCCTTCGCGATGCCGAAGTCGCAGAGCTTGATGTCCCCCTCGAAGCTGATCAGGACGTTCTGCGGCGAGACGTCGCGGTGGACGAGGTTCAGCTCCTTGCCGTCCATCCCCATGCGGCGGTGGGCGTAGTCGAGGGCGTTGGCGACTTTCGATGCGACGAAGAGCGCGAGCTCGACCGGGAGCGGATACCCCTTCTCCGAGCCCTGCTTCAGGATGGAGCGGAGGTCCTTGCCCTCGACGTACTCCATCGCGATGTAGTGGTAGGCGTCTTCCTTCCCCAGGTCGTAGATGTGGATGATGTTGTTGTGGGTCAGCTGCGCCGCGAGCTTGGCCTCGTCGATGAACATCGTGATGAAGTCATCGTTGTCGGCCATGTGCGGGAGGATCCGCTTGATCGCGACGATCTTCTCGAACCCCTCCTCGCCGCGCATCCGCGCCTTGTAGACCTCGGCCATGCCGCCGGCGGCGATCTTCTCGAGGAGCTGGTAGCGCCCGAAGCTGCCGGGACCGCCGGCCGCCGGCTTCGCCTTCGGCGCGGGGGCGGGCTTCGGCGGAGGAACCGGCTCGGGCTTCGGCGCCGGCGCCGGCTTCGGGGCCGGGGCGGCAGCAGCGACCGGAGCCGCGACGGGCGCGGGGGGCGGCGCGGGCTTCTCGGCCGGCTTGACGGGCCGGAGGCCCGAGAGCGTCTCGGTGAGCATCCGGTCGACGGCGGTGTCGACCTTCGGTTTCGGGGCCGGGATCGGTTGTGACGGCGAGTTCGCGTCCACGCGCGGCGCCGGGGCGGTCGCGGGCGACGGCTTCGCGGGAGGAGCCGGGGCCGGCTTCGCGCTGGGGCGCGAGAGGATGCCGGACAGCGTCTGCTCGAGCTTCCGGTTGATCCCCGGGTCGGTCCCGACCGGGGTTCCGGGGCGGGCCTTCTCCTCGGCCTCCACGCCGGAGATGACGTCCGAGAAGATGTCGTCGGAGGAGAGGAGAGGCTGTACGCCGGCCGCGGCGAACGGCTCCCCGGCCCCTCCGCCGAGCGCGGAGGAGATCTCCCCGAGGAGTGCCTCCTCGGAGAACGGCTTCTCCAGGATCCCGCTGGCGCCCTCGCGGGCCGCGTCGGCCTTCTTGTCTTTCCCCTTGTACCCGGAGGCCATCAGGAGGATCGGAGGCGTCGCGCCGAGCCCCTGCATCCCCCGGATCACGTCGCGCGTCCGGAGCTTCGGCAGGACGGTGGAAATCAGGACCAGGTCGGGCTTCGCCCGCCTGTAGGCCTCGAGACCGTCCTCGCCGTCCTTGGCGACGACGAGGTCGAAGTCCTTCCCGGCGAGATAGCCTTTGATGCGGTCGAGGTATCTCGGCTCGTATTCGATCAGGAGAATCGTCTTCGCCATACGTCGTGGGGCCTTCGGCCCGGTCCCCCCCGCACTCCGAAGTCTCCTCCGGAAAGTCACTTATTATCGCCCCGGAAGTGAGCCTGTCAACGAAGTTTGCCGTTGCCGAGCGCGTCGGCAGGCGCTCCGGACGAGCCTACGCCGTACATGTTCTCGGCTGCAAGGTGAGCCAGATCGAAGCCGACGCCATCGCCCGATCGCTCGAGTCCGAGGGATTCGAGCCGGCGACCCCCGGCGACCCGGCGGCGGTCGTCGTCCTCCACGCCTGCACCGTGACCGCCCGCGCGGACCGCGACGCCCTCCGGCAGATCCGGCGGCTTCGGCGCGAGAACCCGGCGGCCCTCCTCGCGGTGACGGGCTGCCTCGCCGAGCGCGACCCGGACGGCCTCTCCCGCCGTCCGGAAGTCGACGTCGTCGCCGGTCACGGCAGCCGCGGCTCTCTCCCCCGCCTCCTCGAGGACGCGGCCTCGGGCCTCCTTCCCGGGAAGGTCGCGGATCGGACCTCCTCTCCCGCCGAAGTCCTCGCGTCGCCCCTCGCCGCCGGCGGAGCGGATCGGACCCGGACGTTCCTGAAGGTACAGGACGGGTGCGCGAGACGCTGCGCGTTCTGCATCGTCCCCGCGCTCCGCGGCGGAGAGCGAAGCGCGCCGGAGAGCGAGGTCGAGGACGCGGTCCGGGCCCTCGGCGAGGCCGGCGTCCCCGAGGTCGTCCTCTGCGGCGTCCATCTCGCCGCCTTCGGCCAGGACCGCGGGGAGAGCCTCGTCGGCCTCCTCCGCCGACTCGAGTCCCGCCCGCCCGCCTGCCGGCTCCGCCTCTCCTCCGTCGAGCCGATGGAGGCGGGAGAGGCCCTCGTCGACCTCGTCGCCTCTTCCCGCGTCGTCGCGCCCCACCTCCACCTCCCGCTCCAGTCGGGCTCCGACTCGGTCCTCCGGCGGATGCGGCGCGGGATGACCCGCGCGCGCTTCCGGGCCCTCCTGCTGCGGGCCTCGCGAACGAACCCTCGGGTTCACCTCGCGACGGACGTCATCGCCGGATTCCCCGGGGAGACGGACGCGGAGTTCGCCGAGACCGAGGCGCTGCTGGCGGACCTCCCGCTCGCGTCGCTCCACGTCTTCCCGTTCTCTCCCCGGTCCGGCACGGCCGCCGCCGCGCTCGCGGAGACGGACGCCGTCCCGCCGGCTCTCCGAGCGCGCCGCGCAGCCCGCCTGCGGTCGCTCGACGCCTCGCTCCGGCGGCGATACGCCGCGGCCCACGACGGCCGCGACGCCGACGTCGTCGCGCTGCGGGGAGGCGTCGGGCTGACGGAGACCTACGTCGAGGTCGCGCTCCCTCCGGGCGGGCCGCCCCCCGCGAGCCGGTTCGCCGCATCCCTCGCGCTCCGGCCCGACGGCCGCCTCGAGGCCCGTCCGGCCGCTCCGTTCTCCTGCTAGACTCCGCGGTTCCTGAATCCCGGCCCGTGCGGCCCGCACTCCTCGAGGTGAGCCATGTCCGGACACAGCAAGTGGAGCACGATCAAGCACAAGAAGGGCGCCGCCGACGCCAAGCGCGGCCGGCTCTTCACGAAGCTGATCAAGGAGATCACGATGTCCGCCAAGGTCGGCGGAGGCGTCGTCGATTCGAACCCGCGCCTTCGCAGCGCGGTCCTCGCCGCGAAGAAGGCCTCGATGCCTTCGGACAACATCGACAAGGCGATCAAGCGCGGCACGGGCGAGCTCGAAGGGGTCACCTACGAGGAGGTCGTCTACGAGGGCTACGGTCCCGGCGGGGCGGCGATCCTGATCGAGGCGATGACCGACAACAAGAACCGGACGACGGCCGAGATCCGCCACCTCCTCTCGAAGTACGGCGGGAACCTCGGGGCGACGGGGTCGGTCGCGTTCCAGTTCTCGAAGAAGGGCTACATCGCCGTCGAGAAGAGCGCCGCGGCCGAGGACGCGCTCATGGAAGCGGCTCTCGAGGCCGGAGCCGAGGACTTCCAGGCCGAGGATTCCGACGTCTACGAGATCTACACCGACCTGGCGTCGTTCGAGACGGTGAAGGCGCAGCTCGAGGCGAAGAAATTCGCCCTGCAGACCGCCGAGCTCCAGATGATCCCCGCGACGATGGTCGCCGTCGGGGACAAGGCGCCCGCGCTCCTGAAGCTCCTCGACATGCTCGAGGACAACGACGACGTCCAGAAGGTCTGGTCGAGCGGCGACATCGACGACCAGTACCTCCAGGACGCGTAAGCCCGCACGGCGGTGAGGATCCTCGGCGTCGACCCGGGGAGCCGCGCCGCCGGCTGGGCGATCGTCTCCTTCGAGGGCGCGCCGCGCCTCGCCGCCGCGGGCGTCCTCCGGCCGGCCACGACCTCCTCCTTCGCCGAGCGGCTCCTCGCGCTCCACGACGCCCTTCTCGCGGTCGTGGAGCGGGAGCGGCCGGACGAGGCCGCGGTGGAGCGCGTCTTCTCGGGCGTCAACCCTCAGAGCCTCATCACGCTCGGCGAAGCGCGCGGCGTCCTCCTCCTGGCGCTCGCCCGGGCCGGTCTGCCGGTCCACGAGGTCACGCCGGCGGAGATCAAGAAGACCGTGACGGGCACCGGCCAGGCCGGCAAGGAGCAGGTCCGCCGAATGGTCCTCGCGCTCGTGGGCGCGCCGGCCGGCTCGTCCCGGCTCGCGTTCGACGCGGCCGACGCCGCCGCCGCGGCCCTCACCCACGGCTTCCGGACCTCCGCGGGCCGCCGCGGCCTCCGCTCCGGACCGGCTTCTTCGTCCGTCCGCCCGCGCGTCGCCGGTTGAGCATCCCCGGGGGGGGTGCTATCGTCCCGTCTCGCGAGAACGCGCACGCATGTCTTTCCAAGGCTCCCTCAAAGAACTCCCGCTCGCGGACATCGTTCAGCTGGTCGCCGTTTCCGGGAAGACCGGGATGTTTTCCCTCACGCGCGCCGCCGAAAAGGGCGCGGTCTACATCCAGAACGGCCAGATCACGCACGCGAAGGTCAACGACATCGAGGGCGAGGACGCGATCTACGCGCTCGCGCTCTGGAACGAGGGGCAGTTCCAGTTCTCTGCCGGCGTCGAGAGCGAGACGCGGACGATCACCCGCTCCAACACGAACCTCCTGATGGAGGCCGCCCGCCGGAGCGACGAGTGGAAGATCCTCTCGAAGAAGATCCCCACCACCGAGGCGGTGCCGCAGCTGATCTGTCGCGAAGGGCTGAGCGAGCCCGTCACGCTGACGCCGAACGAGTGGCTCGTCGTCACCGGGACCGACGGGGTCCGGACGATCGAGGAGATCGCCCGGGCGACCCGGCTCTCGGCGTTCGACGTCGCCAAGACTCTCTACGGCCTGATCACGGCCGAGCTCGTCGAGATCCGCACGAAGGCCGAGGCCCGGCCGGCCGCGCCCCCCTCCGGCCCGTCGGCGTCCGTGCCGGCGCAGGCCTCGGGGCCGGTCGTCACGACGCACAGCGGCGTCTTCAACGCCGTCACGCGCGGTGACGAGCGCCGCAGCCTCCAGATCCTCTGCACGAAGGTGAAGCAGGAGGCCGAGAGCGCCGCCCTCGCCCCGGGCGACGCCGCGATCGACCGCCTCTACCGCGCCGCGCTCGGCGAAGTCGACAAGGGCCGCGGGCTGGACGTCGTGCGCGAGCTGATCCGGAGCCTGGAGCAGACGGTCGCCGCCCTGCGCGGTCGCGACGCGAGCCTCGCGTTCCGCGAGAAGATGGCCCCGCTGCTGTAGTGTTCTCGGGAAACCCGCGCCCGGGTTTGACTTCGTCTTCGAACGGGAGCGCTTCTGCGCTCCCATTCGGTCCTCGAACCCTTCCGCGGCCCCGAGCTCCCGAGCTTCCCCTTCTCCTTCTCGTCTCCGCCGCTGCCGGAAACCCGCGCCCGGGCTTGACGGCAACTTCGAACGGAGGCGCTTCTGCGCTCCCATTCGGTCCTCGAACCCATCTGCGGCCCGGAGCACCAGAGCTTCCTTCCCCTTCTCCTCTCTGCTGAATCCGGAAACCCGCGCCCGGGTCTCCCGACCCCTTCTGCGGAACGCGCGGACGCGGCTCTCTATACTCGTCGCGCTTGAGGCGTGCGCTCGTCCTCCTCGCTTTCGCAGCGGTTCCGCTCTTCGCGGAGGAGCCGGCTCGCGAGGAGCCGGCGGGCCTCATCCCCCGGATCGCGGTCTACGTCCCCGAGGGCGAAGCCGAGATCCGCCTCTCGAAGCTCGTTCGGAGCTCGCTCTTCGAGACGCAGTTCGAGTACGACTTCGTCTCGGGCGACATCGCGGCGTTCCTCCGCTACAAGTACTACGGCTCCCGCCAGAGCTTCACGCTCGCGGCGTTCGACCGGGTCTCCTTCGCGGCGCTCGAGTCGCTCTCGCTCGGCTACGACAGGGTGCGCGGCCTCTCGGCGTTCGTTCGGCGTCCCGTCGGCCTCTACGGCCGCCTGGTCTTCCTCGCGGAGGTGGACCGCTTCAACGTCTCCGGCCCGAAGAAGCCGCACGAGTCCGCCGACGACGGTCAGACGAACCTCTTCGGGAAGGTCGGCTTCCAGTGGGGAACGGAGGACGACGACTTCGGGAACCGGATCTCCGGCGACCCGAACGACCGGGTGAAGAACCTGTTCACGGTGGCTCGCGCGTTCGCTCCGGGCGGCCGGGGCCTCTCCCTCGGAGTCACCTACGGCGCGCCGGTCCTCGACTACGACTACCTGAAGGTCGAGGGAGAGGCGATCCAGGCGGTCGACGTCGGAACCAGCCGCCTCGTGGCCCGGTTCCACGCCGGCTTCTTCCCGCACAAGCCGCCGAGCGAGGACGAGACGCTCCCCGGCGGGCTCCCCTACCGGATTCCGGCCGGCGAGTACCTTTCGCTCGGGGGCCGCGACGCGCTCCGGGGCCTCCGGGACGCCCCGTACGGGACGGACCAGCTCCACGTGACGCTCGAGGCGTTCGTGCCGGTCTTCGTCAACCGGAACGCCGAGTTCCTGAAGGCCACCTGGAACACGCTGTACGCGGTCGGATACGTCGGAGCGGGCAACGCCGGAGTCGGGCGGACGGTCTACACCCGCCTCGGAGACTACCGGCAGGACGCCGGCCTCGGGTTCGAAGTGGCCTTCCGCATCTCCCGCTACCGGGTCTTCGCTTCTGCCCTGGCCGCCCGGGAGATCGGGGGGGGCGGGTCTCCCCGATTCCTGATGACGTTCCGGACGGTCAATTGACTTTGCCGGGAAATCCCGTGCTGCTAGACTCTTGACAACTGATCCGAGCCCAGGACGCGGAGCGGCTTCCCCTTCCCCGGTACGGGGGTGATTCTTCCGGTCCCCGGCTGGAAATAAGGAGACTCGATGCGACGGATGCGGTCCGGACTCCTCCTCGCGCTGGCCGTGGCTCTTCTCGCGGCGCTTCCGCTGAGCGCTCAGGTGGCTCCCACCCTCACCGGCGAGACCGGGCTCTTCGGAATCCAGGACGCGGACACGGTACCCCAGGGCAAGTTCGCGCTCTCGCTCTTCTACAGCATGTACGACCGGACCGCCGCGTCCGTGCCGCTGCTGGCGCCGCTCGGTGACGACCCCCTCCGGTACAGCACCGACAAGCTCGGCCTGTCGATCTCGTTCGGCCTCCTGCCGAACTGGGAGGCGTCGTTCACGGCCGGGCAGCGGTACTACTCCTCGGACGACCGGCTCTGGGCCGGGAACATCGGGGGGCGGAACCGCGTTGGCGAGGTCGATCACGACGAGACCGACAAGCTCCGGATCGGGACGAAGTACGTCCTGAACCGGAAGGACCCTCTGAAGGTCGCGCTCTTCGCCGCCGCCTACATCCCGACCCAACGGAAGAGCGACGACGCCGCGATGTCGTCCTACCGGACCGACTGGGAGTGGGGCTTCTCCGGGACCTACGGGATCTTCTCGGGGCAGTTCTCCTACCTCTGGACGGCCGACTACGACCCGGAGTACGACCCGTACGAGATCCCGAACGAGATGACGTTCTCCGCCGGCGTCGGCGTCCCGCTGATCCCCGACCGCCTGAAGGGGATCTTCGAGATCCACCGCGTCATGTACGACGGCGGAACGACCCAGCCGCCCGACCTCACCGACGCCGTCCTCGGCGCGCGCTTCGCGCTCGGCAAGAGCGGCCTCGTGGCCGGAGCCGGGATCCGCGCGAACATCGATCGGTGGGTGAAGTACGGCAGCTCGCCGAGCAACGTCGGCGGCCTCCTCCAGCTCTCTTACGCGCCGCAGCCCGAGAAGGTCGTCGAGGCTCCGAGGGTCGTCCCCTCGCCGCACGTCCCGCCGCCGGTCGAGCCCGCGCCCGCCCCGGCGCCCGCCCTCGAGCCGGCGCCCGCGCCCGTCGTGGAGGCCCCGCCCGCGCCGAAGCCCGAGACCTCGACGACCGACGAGATCCTCTTCGACTCCGCCCGGAGCCGGCTGACGAACATCGCGAAGGCGATCCTCGACGGCGTGGCGCTCCGGCTGAAGAACAACCTCTCGGCGACCTGCGCGATTACCGGCCACACCGACCCGGGCGAGAAGGGCGACCACGCCGCCCTCGCGAAGGCCCGCGCCGACGCCGCGAAGGACTACCTCGTCAAGCGGCACGGTATCGACGCCGCCCGGATCCAGGTCGACGGCCGCGGCGACGCGGAGGCGGGCGACGACGCGACGCGCAACCGCCGCGCCGTCGTCACGGTGACGTTCCCCTAGCCCGAAGCTCCATCCCCACTTTCGACCTTCGAGCGGCCGGCCTTTCGCCGGCCGCTCTCGTCTTTCCCCGACGCGCTAAACTGGCCCGGCTTGGACAGCAGCGGCGCCTTCACGACCGGAACGAGCCCCGCTCTCGGCGGGGTTTTTCGTTCGCGCGCGCTCGTCGTGCTCGCGACGGCGGCCGTCGTCG
>JAGOBQ010000345.1 GCA_017999215.1 Thermoanaerobaculia bacterium | reverse complement strand
GGGAAGGGGGGCGGCGCGGTGGGGAGTGAACCAAAGGCGAAAGCCAACACAATCATTCTAACGATGTGTTTCATGGGGGGGGACCTTCCCCCCCCCCCCCCCGGACCGTGTCAAGCAAGACCAACCCGGTCCGGATTGCCAATCTGTCGGCGCGACGAAACCCTCGTCACATGCCGGCGGTCTCTAGACACTCGGGCGCAACCACTCGATGAGCCGCGCGACCGCCCACACAGGGAGAGACGGAAGGGCCAGGTCGCCCATCCGGTACGTCACCAGGAACCGAATGAGTCCCTCGAGAAGGAGGAACGCAGAAATGGCGTACAAGATGGCGGTCGCCGTCACCGACACGCGCTCCATGGAGAACGCGGCCAGCGTGACGCGCACGAGGCGGTATCCCGCATGCATTTCGAGAGCGGCGCTGAGGAGGCCCGCCACCTTCGCGGACCACCATCCGAAGCGAAACTCGAGCGCCTCCTGCGTGCGCCGCGGAAGCCCTCCGACGATCACGATGCCCCACAAGACGATGAAGAGGAGAGCCCCCATTACACCTCCGGGCTGTCCGGACGACCCTGGTCGGTGCCGGTGATGGCCCCACGCAGGTACGGGTCCTCCGCAGTGGATGCCTGACTCGATATCGGAAGCGGGCGGACCAACGCCCCCTCGCCGGCCGTACCGGAGAGAACCTACGCTCCGGCGTCGGCCGCGCCCGCGTCCCGGGTCCGGGCGGCGCTCCCGGCCTTCGCGGAGACGACCAGCTTCGCGGTCCGGCTCGCGGGCGGCTTCTCGAGGATCGCCTGGGTCGCCTCGTCGCCCGCCCTCATGTCGGCCCACGCGTACTTCTGGTCCGGCTTCAACGTCCTCGGCGCTCCCCAGTCCTCCCGGAGCTGGCGCTGGAGCGGCTCGAAGCCCGAGGCCGGGAGCTCGACGACGGCCGCCTGAAGCCGGCCTCGCTCATAGACGTAGGTGATCGAGTTGAGTACGGCTCTCCCGATCCTCAGCGAGTCCGTCGGGCGGGACAGGAACCGGTGCTCGCCGTTCTCGGCGACGAGCTGCATCCCTTCGACCGGGGCGCTCCCCCAGGCCAGGTCCCGGAAGCCGGGAGGAAGGCTCGCGGCGTCGAGGGAGGCTCCGGGGCTTCGCCGTTCCGGCGCCGGGAGCGCAGCCGACGGGGCCGAACGCGGAGCCGGCGCCGACCGGGCCTGCGGAGCCGAACGGGACGGCCTCTTCGCCGCCTCCTCGCGGGCCCTGTTGCGCCGCGCGATGAAGGTGAGGACAGCGGCCGCGAAGACGAGAAAGCCCGCCGCGAACCAGGGATTGCCGAGAAGCTCGATCACGAAGTTACCCCTCCGCCGCCTCGGGAGGATATCCCGAGCCGCTCCACGAGCGCCGCGAACGCCCTCGCGCGGTGCGAGCGGGCGTTCTTCTCCTCGGCGCTCATCTCCGCGTAGGTGCGCGTCTCGCCGTCGGGGACGAAGATGACGTCCCAGCCGAAGCCGCTCGCGCCGCGCGGCTCGGGAGCGAGGGAGCCGGCCACGCGCCCCACCGCGACGACGACGTCGGCGGGAGCCGCGCCCGGCCAGGCGAGGCCGAGCGTCGAGACGGCCTCGGCGCGCGGATCGCCCCAGGCGTGCGCGAGGCGCGCGAAGCCCGCCTCGCCGACCGCGCCGACGGCGTACTTCGTGAGCGGGCCGGGGTAGCCCTTCCAGCCGGGGAGCGCAAGGCCCGAGTCCTCGACGAGGACCGGAACGCCGAGCTTCTCCGCCGCGGCGAGCGCCTTCGCGGTGACGACCTCGACGAAGTCGAGCGACTGGATCTCGGGCAGGTCGAGCGCCCGCGCCTCGACCGGGCGGCCGAGGAGCGCGGAGGCCTCGCGCGCCTTGCCGGCGTTCGAGGTGAGGAAGACGAGGCGGTCGAGGCTCGGGGGCATTCAGCGCGGCGCCGGCAGCGGGACGCCGCGGGCGTCGAGCTTGACGCGATAGCACGGCAGGCCGCGCGAGAGCCCCTTGAGCTTCACGTCGCCGAGCGGCTCGAACGCGTAGTCCTCGGCCGTCAGGCGCGCCGTCTCCTCGCCGACCGCGACCTCGTTCGGCCCGGCGACGTACTCCTCGATCCGGGCCGCGACGTTCACGGTGTTGCCGAGGACGGTGTAGTCGACGCGCTGCGCCGAGCCGATGTCGCCGACGACGACGTTGCCGGTGTTGACGCCGATCCTCACGCCGACGGGCGGCTCGCCGCGCGCGACCCGTTCGAGGTTCCAGGCCTTGACGTTCTCGACGAGCTTCGCGGCCGCCGCGACCGCACGACGCGCGTGGTCGGGCTGGACGATCGGCGCGCCGAAGAACGCCATGACGGCGTCGCCGATGAACTTGTCGAGGGTCCCCCCCTGCGCGAAGATCGCGTCCGCCGCGTAGGTGAAGAACGTCGACAGGAAGCGCGAGAGCGCCTCGGGCTCCATCCCCTCGGCCGCGCTCGTGAAGCCGACGATGTCGGCGAAGAAGACGGTGACGTTCCGGGTCCTCACGCGCTCGATGACGCCGCTCGCGTCGGAGGCGATCTCCTCGACGACGCCCGGGGAGTGGTAGCGCGAGAGGCGCTCGCGGATCCGCTCCTCCCGCTCGATCCGCCGCTGGAGGCGCGCCCTCTCGATGGCCACGGCGGCGAAGTTGCCGAGGGCGGTCAGGAGGTCGAGGTCGTCGGCGGTGAAGCTCCCGACCCGGAGCGGCGTGTCGACGTGGAGCGCGCCGATGACCCGGTCCTGGTTCCAGAGAGGGACGCACATCGCCGAGCGGATCTGCTGGATCCGGATCGACTGCCCCGCCTCGAAGCGGCCGTCGGCGAGTGCGTCGGAGGTGAGGACGGCGACGCGGTTCTTCACGACCGACTCGACGATCGTGTGGGAGAAGATCTCCTCGGCCTCTCCCGGCTCCTTCCCCCGCTGCCGCGCGAGCATCGGGACGAGGCCCCCCTCGTCCCCGACGAGGACGACGACGGCGCGGTCCACGGGCAGGTGCTCGAAGAGGAGGTCGACGACGCGGCCGAGGACCTCGTGGACCTCGCGCGCGAGGATCAGCGTCTTGGCGACCTGGACGAGGATCTCGAAGATCTTGCTCCGGGCGACGGCCGAGGTCGACCGCTTCCCGGAAGCGGAGAGGGCGTCGTCCTCCTCCTCGGGAACGAAGTCCTCGAGGTGGAAGTCCCGGTTGAAATCGGCGATCGACCTTATGAACGTCGAGGACGACTCCCCCACGCCCTGGACGGGCGGGAGAGGCCGGACCGCGGGGACCTCTTCCCGAACGGTGAGGGAGAACGTGCCGACGGTCAGGACGTCGCCGGGGACGATCGGGGAGGAGGCGACGAACTTCCCGTTGACCTTCACGCCGTTCGTCGAGTTCTGGTCGATGACGAGCCAGGCGCCGCTCTCCTGCCGGATCACCGCGTGCCGGCGGGAGACGGAGAAGTCGTTCAGGACGATCTCGTTCTCGCTCGACCGGCCGAGGAAGACCTCCGTCCCGGTCAGGCGGAATCGCTGCGGTCGGCCTTCGACCTCGTAGACGAGCTCGTACATGGAGGCGGTGGCGCGATTATAGGAGGCTGCGGCGCGGCTCCGGCGCTCAGGGGGCGGCGGCCTGGAACCGGACGCGCACCGTCTTCATGACGGCGATCGGCCGGCCGTCCAGGCGCGCGGGCTCGTAGACCCACCGCCGGACGGCGTCCGTCGCGGCGGTCGTGAGACCGAGCGGCCCCTCCTGGACCGCGAAGACGCTCCCGATCGTGCCGTCCCGCTCGACGACGACCTGAAGGACGACGTCTCCCCCGACCCCCGCCTTGCGGGCCGTCGCCGGGTAGGCCGGCTCGACGCGCGTCTTCAGGACGGGGGGCGTCGCCCCGAACGGAAGCGACGTGTACGGCTCGGCCGAGGAGTCGGGCGCCGCCTCCGCGCCGAAGCCGCCAGCCGGGACGTCGACCGGCCCGCCGGGCCCCGGGGCGGCCGCCCCTTCCGGGGCCGCGGGGGCCGGCATCGGCGGAGTCGGCGCGGCCGGAGGGACGTAACGAACGGCGTGAGCGGGGACGAACGCGAGGTCGATTCCGAGGAGGCGGACGCCGAGGAAGTCGTGGTCGGCGAGGACGACCTCGACCGGGTCGCCGTCCTCGAGCTCTCCCCAGCGCGCGGCGCCGAAGTCGGGGGCGAGGTAGACCGGGCAGGGGACGACGATCTTTCCCGGGATCGTCGTGAAGCGCCCCACGGCCTCGGCCCGCCGCTCGCGCGCGGCCTTCTCGCCCGCCATCTCCCAGCTCCCCGACTCGATCCAGCCGGTCCGGCCGTCCTTCGTCGTGACCCGCGCGAACGCCCCTTCGGACGCCTCCACCTTCACCTCCGCGCCGCGCCGGAGGAGCGCCACCGTCGCCCCTTTCGCCGACGGCTCGGCCCGGAGCGGGACGCGGGAGAGCGAGACGAGCGCGGCGGAGCCCTCCGCCTTCGCCGGCGGCGCCGGCGGCGGCTCCTTGCCGCCGCACCCGGCGAGAAGCGCCGCGAGGAGGGCCACGGCCCCGAGGGGGGCGCGCACGCGGCTCAGCCCAGCCGCTCCCTCACGAGGGGCATCGTCATGCAGCGAGGGCCGCCGCGAGCCCGCGCGAGCTCGGTCGTGGAGAGCTGGATCGCGACCTTCTTCGTCCCGTTCGGGTCGATCTCGCGCCGGCCGAGGAGGAGGTCCTCGTCCCGCACGATCTCGTACCCGTGCCGGTCGAGCTCCTCCGCCGTCTTCTCGTTCCGGTCATAGCAGACGATGACCCCCGGCGCGACGGCGAACGCGTTCGCCCCGTCGGTCCACTGCTCCCTCTGCTCGTCGATCGGGTCGCGGCCCCCGCACGGGATCGGCTCGAGGTCGAGGCCGCGGCGCTTCAGGGCCGAGAGGAAGTCGTGCTCCGGCGTCCAGGTGATCTCGTCGTGGGTCAGGTCGACGGAATAGACGTCGGCCTCCTCCGCCCCGCCGGCGAGGATCATCGGGGAGTAGCAGAGGCACTCCCCTTCGGAGACCTGCGTGAAGACCGTGTCGAGGTGCATGCAGGAGCGCTCGTGCGGGAGGGCGACGACGA
>JAGOBQ010000343.1 GCA_017999215.1 Thermoanaerobaculia bacterium | reverse complement strand
GCTCGGCTTCCTCGGCCTCTTCGTCCTCGTCTTCGGCTGGGCGCTCGCGCGCCACGAGGCCGTTCCCCTGAAGGACCCGGCCCTCGCCGAGTGCCTCGACTACCATTCCTGACGCCGCCATGAAGCTCCGCGACACGCTCCTCGGCCTCCTCGTCCTCGCCGCCGTCCTCGGCGGGGTCCTCTGGGCGCGCTCGCGGAGCGGTGCGGCGCCCCCTCCGGCCGGCGTCCCGGGGAGCGCCCCGGCGGCCGCGCCCATCGACCCGGCCGCCCTCCCGGACGCCACCCTGGCCGACGCCTCCGTCGACCTGGGCGACGTCCGGATCGTCCTCTCCGCCGACCGCCCCGTCGTCGCGTTCGCGAAGTCCCGCTTCCGCGTCCGCGCCGAGAAGGACGGGCAGGCCGTGCCGATCGGCGACGGCCACCTCTCGTTCGAGATGGCGATGCCGATGGGCGACCACCGCTACGCCCTCGTCGGCGGCGAGGACGGCTGGCACGTGGCCGAGGTCCTCCTCCCGATGTGCAAGAGCGGGAAGAGGACCTGGTTCGCGACGCTCGAAGGGAACGTGGCCGGGCAGCCCCGGACGGCCCGCTTCCGGATCGACCTGACACCCGCGGCGGAGGCGGCCGCGCCTCCTCCGGCCCCCGCCCCTTGATCGAGACGGTCAGCCTCCTCGGCTTCCTCTCTCTCGGCCTCCTCGGGGGCTTCGGGCACTGCGTCGGGATGTGCTCGCCCTTCGTCCTCTTCGTCTCGCGGCGCTACGTCGCGCCCGAGGCCGGGCGCGCCGCCGCCTTGCGCGCGCAGCTCTGGTACACGGCGGGGCGCGTCCTCACCTACGCGCTCCTGGGCGCCCTCGCCGGGGCGCTCGGCGGCGTCGTCCAGCTCGCCGGCGCGCTCCTCGGCCTCCAGCGCGCCGCCTCCGTCGTCGCGGGCGCCGTCCTCGCCCTCTGGGCGCTCGTCGCCCTCTCCGACCTCGTCCCCGGCCTCGAGACCGGAGGGAGCCTCTTCGCGAAAGTCGCGGCGCGGCTGAAGGGGCGCGTCCCCGGCCATCCCTTCGCGATCGGCCTCTTCCTCGGCCTCCTCCCCTGCGGCCTCCTCTACTCGGCCGTCATCGCGGCCGTGGCGCGCGGCGGACCGCTCGAGGGGGCCCTCGCCCTCACCCTCTTCGGCCTCGGCACCGCCCCCGCCCTCCTCGGCGTCTCCCTCGCCGACGAGCTCCTCGCCCGCCACAGAGCCTTCGTGAACCGCCTCTCGCAGCTCTTCCTTCTGGCGATGGGGGCGTGGTTCCTGTGGACGGGGCTGCGGGGGTAGAGACCACGGTCCCGAAGGTGGCGCCCCGGGGCTTCAGCCTCGGCGGTGCTCCTCGAACCAGCGGCGCGTCCGCTCGATGCCGGTCGTCACGCTCACTGTGGTGATCCCGAGCTGGAAGGCTTCCTGGGGCGCGAGCGACAGCTGCTCCGGAGCGCTGGCGTCGGAGAGCGCGAGGACCTTGTGCGTGAACCGCGGCGCCGCCAGAAGCCGCTGATCGAGGATCCGGACGATCGCCTCCGGCGACGGCGCGAGGTGGAACGTCCGGAGGAACGAGAGCCGGGGAAGGTCCGAGACCTGGAACGATTCGACGAGGCTGTCGAACCCGATCGCCGTGATGAACGCCAGGAGCTCGGCGCGGCCCGCCAGCGCCCCTCCGAGGGCCCCGGCCCCGTGCAACGGTCCCGTGCTGCCGAGCGGAAGGACCTCGACGTTCTCCATCCCGCTGCGGAGCAGGAAGAGCGCCCGGAACGGCGTTTCGACCAGAGGCATGGCGAGTCCTCCTCCCTCCTCGCGCACGGCGGCCCTCACTTCTCGTGACCCGAGAGGACCGCGGAGAGCTCCGCGATGTGCGCGCTCTGGCGCGGGATCAGCTCGAGCGTCACGAGCTCGTGGGCCGGGCCCTCGAGGAAGCCGGTCGCGGCCTGGTACATCTCCAGTCCCGACATCTCTCCGGCGAGGAGCTCGCGGAGCGTGGCGGTGTCCCGGAGGAGCGCGAAGGCCCCCCAGGTCGCCGCCTCGTTCGCCGGAGTGCCGCCGAGCTCGCGGACGGCCCCCTGAAGGGCGGCCACGGTCCGCTGGTGCTCGGAGGCGAAGCGGAGGATCTCCCGGGCGTCCGCCGCGCCCGCACCCTCGGCCGTCCGGAGAGCCCTCTGGTAGGCGTTCACCGCGGCGAGCTCCCCCCTGAGGATGGCGTTGAGGCCGTCGATCCCGCTCAACCGGGCGCGCGGCTCCCCGTCGCCCGTCATCGAGGGCCCCTTCTGCTTCCGGAGATCGATTTCGTATTCATGGCCGCAACCTCGGCCCAACGAACCGCACGACCCGTGCCACCGCGAAATGGGCTTCGGAATCGGCCCCCCGACCGACCGGCTCAAGTTGCTTCTGTTGACGTTCCGGTCCGCCGGGCCGATGCTGACGTCCAGGACGCCATGGACGAGACGCCGCCCGCCGAGCTGTCCGGGGGGATGAGTGGTGCGCTGGATACGCTCCGGCACGCGTTGGCGGACCCGCTCTCGGCCGTCGGGCTGAAGCTCGAGTACGTCGCCCGGCGCCTCGCGAAGCTCTCGCCCGACGAGGACCTCCAGGACAGAGTCCGGACTGCGAAGGCCGACCTCGCCGTCGCGGGCCGGCTGATCGACCTCCTGCCGTCGCTCGCCCGGATCTTCTCCGAAGCACCCGGGGAGGTGTCGGTCGGCGAGGTCTGTCTCGCGGCCGGGATCGAGCTCGAGGAGTCCGCCGCAGAGACGCCGCGCCTTCTCCTGCGGCGCCGGGCGACCGTCGACGCCCTGCGGGCCGTCTCCGCTCTCCTCTGCCCGGCGCGCCTCGCCCTCCCGGCGCCGCGCGCGCGCGTGGAGGTCCGCCCGCAGCGGGTGACCCTCGTCCTCCCGGGCCCCGAAGGGCACGTGCCGGCCCGCCCCGAGAGGCTCTCGAGCCTGCCACGCGAGGAGGAGCGCTCCGGCGAACTCTTCCTGGCCCGCGCTTCCGTCGAGTCCGACGGAGGCGTCCTCCGGTTCGTCGCGGAGGAGTCCCGGCTCCTCGCGCAGCTCTCATGGCCCGTTCCGGCCGCGTCCGGACCCGAAGGAGCCACGACATGAAAGTCCTGGTCGTCGAGGACGAACCGGGGGCGCGCGAGATGCTCGTCACGTTCGTGAACGAGCTGGGGTACGAGGGTTCGGGCGCGACGTCCGTGGCCGAAGCCGGCGAGGCGCTCGGCCGGCTCCGACCCGACGTCTGCATCACCGACCTGGGTCTTCCGGACGGCGACGGCCTCGACGTCGTCCGCGCCGCGAAGGCGGCGGGGCACGACTGCGCCGTCCTGGTCCTGACCGGAAAGGGTTCGGTCCTCTCGGCCGTCGAGGCGATGAAGGCCGGCGCGCACGACTACCTTCTGAAGCCCCTCCGGACGGCTCAGCTCGAAGCGGCGCTCTCGCAGCTCGCGGGAGCCTTCGAGAAGACGCGCGGCCCCCGGACCGAGATCCCTCCCGACCCCGCCGCGGCCGGGGGCCTCGCCGGCATCGTCGGCCGCTCGGCCGTCATGCTCGAGGTCTTCCGCCTGCTGACTCGCGTCGCCCGGTCGAACGCTCCGGTCCTCATCATCGGGGAGAGCGGAACCGGGAAGGAGGTCGCCGCCGAGACGCTGCACCTCCTGTCGCGGCGTTCGGCGCGGCCGTTCGTCGCGCTCAACTGCGGCGCGATCTCGCCGATGCTCGTCGAGAGCGAGCTCTTCGGCCACGAGAGAGGCGCCTTCACCGGAGCGGAACGGCGCCGGGCGGGGACGTTCGAGATGGCGCACGGCGGGACGCTCTTCCTCGACGAGGTGTCGGAGATGCCGCCGGAGGTGCAGGTGAAATTCCTCCGCGTCCTCGAGACCCGGACGTACCGCCGGGTCGGCGGAACCGAGGAGCTCGACATCGACATCCGGCTCGTGACGAGCACGAACCGGGACCTCGCCGGGGCGGTCCGCAAGGACGCATTCCGGTCCGACCTCTTCTACCGCCTGAACGTCTTCCCGCTCCGCCTGCCTCCCCTGCGCGAGCGGAAGGGGGACATCCCGCTCCTCGCGGCCCACTTCCTGGCGCAGATCGAGGAGAAGGACCGGCGCGGCTTCTCGTCGTTCGAGACGGAGGCCCTCGAGGCGCTCGACGCGTTCGAGTGGCCGGGAAACGTCCGCGAGCTGAAGAACGCCGTGCACAGGGCCTACGTCCTGAGCGACCCGCCCGCGATCCAGACGGAGGCGGTGGAAGCCGTCCTGAGCGACTCGGCCTCCGTCGACCTCCGTCCCGGCGCCCGAGAGAACGACGGCTGGCCCGAGGTCCCGGTCCGCGTGGGCGAGACGCTCCAGGCGGTCGAGAAGAAGCTCCTCCGGGCGACGCTCCTCGCCGTGAAGGGGGACAAGCGCGTCGCGGCCGAGCTCCTCGGCGTGAGCCTGAAGACGATCTACAACAAGCTCAAGGAATACCAGCTGGAGTCGTAGGTGGCCTCGCCCCGCGTTTGAAAAGCGTGCACTCCGGAGCGCAGGGTTTTCAAGGCCCGGGGCCGCCCGGAGGCGGCCGTTCGGCCACGGCCGGCGAAGCCCTCTGGCACGCGGCGTGCCTCCCGTTCCCCATGCGCAAGCTTCGGATCGGTGTCGTCGACCTCGTGAGCAAGGGACCGACGAAGGCCCTCTACGCCCGGGTGATGAACGCGAACCTGGCCAGCATCATGCCGCAGGTCGTCTCGTCCTGGTGCGAGGCCGAGGGGCACGACGTCACCCACGTCTGCTACACGGGCTTCGAGGACCTCGTCGCCGAGCTCCCGGCCGACGCGGACCTCGTCTTCGTCGGCGCGTTCACCGAGGCGGCTCAGACCGCCTACGCCCTGAGCGCCCTCTTTCGCTCCCGCGGCGCGGTGACCGCGCTCGGCGGCCCCCACGCGCGCTGCTTCCCGGAGGACGCGGCGAGCTACTTCGACTACGTCTTCGGCTTCACCGACCGGACGGTGCTGCGCGACGTCCTCGCCGACTGCGCCCCGCACCGCCCTCGCGGCCGCCTGGTCTCGGCGGCGCGCCAGCCCCTCGCGCTCCCCGGGGTCCGCGAGCGATGGAAG
>JAGOBQ010000341.1 GCA_017999215.1 Thermoanaerobaculia bacterium | reverse complement strand
CGTCTTCACCGTCCCCGCGAGCCTTGCGGGGCTTCCCGCCGTGTCGGTCCCCGCGGGGCTCTCGCGAGATCGGCTCCCGGTCGGCGTCCACCTCGCGGGACCGGCGGGCTCCGAGGCGCTCCTGCTCGCCGTCGCGCGGGACCTCGAGGCGGCGACCGGCCCCTGGCCGGCCGCGCCGGACGTGATCCGGTGAGGGGCGCGCTCTCGAGGGCGGCCCTCGCGGCCTGCCTGCTCGTCCCTCTCCTCGCGGTCGCGCAGGAGGTACCGCGCCGGGTGGAGGTCTCCGACGACTTCTCGGCGTTTCTCGACGAGGGATCGATCCTGGTCGAGGTCCGCCCGCTCGACGGCGAATCGGTGACGGACTTCGCGCGGCGCATCTCCCGCGACGAGGCCGCGGCGGCCCGGCTCCTCGCGCTGCCGGCCGCCCCTTCGCGGAGCCGGCGGATCGTCCTGCCGTACGGCGACCTCTCCGACGAGACGCGCCTCGCCGCGGTCCGGGCCCTCTTTCCCTCCGACGTCCGGGCGACGATCGGCTGGCTCCACGTCGCCGTCGAAAGCGAGCCGCTCGCCTCGATCGCGAGCTGGTTCACGGGGGACGCGCGCCTCGCCGCGCGCCTCGCCGAGCTGAACGGGCTCCGCGAGGGCGAGCCGGCGACGCGCGGGACGCTGGTGAAGGTCCCGGTGGAGTACCTCCTGCCGCCGTTCCGGGACGCGGAGCCGATCCCCGACGAGGAGCCGCCCCGCCTGGAGTACGGCTCCGACGCGAAGGGGCGGTACGCCGTCTATCGCCTGAAGCGGAAGGAAGCCCTCTACTCGGCGGTCGTCGTCCGCTTCACGGGCCGGATCCACGCCGAGGACGTCATCCAGCTCGCGCTCGACATCGCCCTCCGGTCGGGGATCGACGACGTCCACGCGATCCCGGTCGGCTTCCCCGTGAAGATCCCTCTCGAGCTCCTCTCCGGGGAGTACCTTCCGCCCGACGACCCGAAGGTGGCCGCGCAGGCGAAGGAACGGGCCGAGGCGGCCCTCTTCGCG
The DNA here is from genome assembly GCA_017999215.1 of Thermoanaerobaculia bacterium. Lineage (GTDB taxonomy): Bacteria > Acidobacteriota > Thermoanaerobaculia > UBA5066 > UBA5066 > UBA5066. The sequence goes on along the minus strand of JAGOBQ010000341.1, from coordinate 4,075 downwards.
ACTCCGGCGAAGGCGCTCCACCTCGCGGGGGTCCGGGTCGTGATCGACGCCGGCCACGGCGGGACCGACACCGGGACGCTCCACCACGGCGTCTGGGAGTCGACCTACGTCTACGACGTCGCCTCGCGCCTCCGGAAGGTCCTCCTCGAGACGACGCGGGCCGAGGTCGTGATGATGACGCGCGAGCCCGTGCAGGGCTGGGAGGTGATCGACCGAGACCGCCTTCCCGACCGGAAGGGCCGCGTCCTGCTGACGGACCCGCCGTACAAGATGACGAACGTCGTGGCGGGCGTGAACCTCCGGTGGTACCTCGCGAACGCGATCCTCAAGAGGCCGGGCGCAGGCGGCCGGCCGATCCCTCCGGAGAAGACGGTCTTCCTCTCGCTCCACGCCGACTCCCTCCACCCTTCCGTCCGCGGCGCGATGGCGTACGTCCCCGGAGAGCGCTTCCTGCGGGAACGCTACGGGCGGGCGACCCCGTTCTACCGGACGTTCCGCGAGGTGCGGGACGACCCTGTCGTCTCGTTCACGAAGAAGGAGCGCGTCCTCGCCGAGGGGGCGTCGACCTCCCTCGCCGAGAAGCTGATCGGCGCCTTCCGGCGCCGGGACCTCCCCGTCCACCAGTTCCGGCCCGTGAGGACGCACGTCATCCGCAAGGGGCGGGAGTGGGTCCCGGCGGTTCTCCGGTACAACAAGATCCCGAACCGCGTACTGTTCGAGCTCTCGAACCTCTCGAACGAGGAGGACCGGAAGCTGACGCTGACCCGGGCGTACCGGCAGGAGTGCGCCGAGGCTCTCGCCGACGGCCTCGTCGCCTTCTTCGGCGGGGCACCTGAGGAGAGAGCCATCGGGGCGGTCGCCGCGCCCGGCCCACAGGCGGCGCGCAGGGCCGCCGCGGCGGCCCCGGCGGAGCTCTCCGGGCCGTGGCCCGACACGATCGGGCCCTGGCCGGAAGGGGCGCCCCAGGGACGGGCCGCGCTCGCGCCGACCCCGACCCCGGCGCCGGCGCCGACGAAGGCCCCGCGGAAACCCGTTCGGCGACGCCGGCGCTGAGGCCTCAGGCCCGGGCCGGGACCTCCCGCGGCGTCCCGAGGCGGGCGAGGGCGAGACCTGCGAGGACGACGGCCGCCGAGACGAGCTTCCCGCCGGAGAAGCGCTCGCCCGTCCAGAGCGCCGAGGCGACCCCCGCGACGAGCGGGACGAGGACGCCGACGCGGGTCGTCGCGGCGACGCCGAGGACGGCGAGCCCGTGGGCCCAGAGGCGGAAGGAGACGTAGAGCGGGAAGACGGCGGAGAGGACGAGGATCAGCCAGGAAGAGGCGGAGACGGCGGCGTAGTCCTGGCGGAGCATCGCGGGGAGGCAATACGCGAGCAGGACGGGAACGCCGAGCGCAAAAGTCGTGGCGAGCGCCGTCGCGTGAGGGATGCGCGTCGAGTAGCGCGACGAGACGACGCTGTAGACCGACCAGCAGGTGGCCGAGACGAGACAGAGGAGGTTCCCCGTGAGGCCGCCCAGGTCCGCGGAGCCGTGGGCCGAGTAGAGGAAGGCGAGGACGCCTCCCCAGGCCACGACGGTCCCGGCCACGGCCGGCCGCGGAATCCGCTCCTGCCCGAGGAGAGCGACGAAAAGGAGGGAGAGGAGCGGGGAGACGGAGTTCAGGAGCGCGGCCGCGAAGCTGCTCGTCTTCGCCACCCCGATCGCGAAGAAGAGCTGGTAGACGCCGACGCCGGTCATCGCGAGCAGGAAGCCCGGAAGCCGGAGGCCCCGCGGGGGGAGGACCGGGGCGTGGTTCCTCCGGGCCCAGGCCAGGATGAGGGCGGCCGCCAGGAGGAAGCGCCAGCCCGTGTAGGCGAGAGGCGAGAGCTCGCGGTAGGCGATCTTCGTGGCGGGGTAGTTCGCCCCCCAGACGAGGACGCACAGGAAGATGCCGAGGAGGGCCCGGGAACGGGCGGCGGGGGAGGGGTTCACGTGCTTTTCGCTCTGCTATATTTCTCGCGCTTTCGTGGCGGAGGGCGGCGCGGACGGCGCCGCCCTCTGCCCGTCCGCGGAGGGACTGCACGACGATGCTTGAGGTTGAAGCGCTCCGCAAGTCGTTCTACGGGACGCTCGCCGTGGACGACGTCTCGTTTCGGGTCGAGAGCGGCGAGATCCTGGGCTTCCTCGGCCCGAACGGCGCCGGCAAGACGACGACGATGCGGATGATCACCGGGTTCCTCGAGCCGAACGCGGGCCGGGTGACGGTCGACGGGATCGACGCGGCGAAGAGGCCGCGGGAGGCTCGCGCCCGGATCGGCTACCTCCCCGAGACGCTCGCGCTCTACCCCGAGATGCGGGTGCGGGAGTACGTGAAGTTCCGCGCCGAGCTCTGCGGCGTGCCGCGCCGCGAGACGAAGGCCCGCGTCGACGACGCCCTCGCGACCTGCTTCGTCGACGACGTCGCCGGCAAGCCGATCGGGAACCTCTCCAAGGGCTACCGCCAGCGCGTCGGCCTCGCCGCCGCGCTCGTGCACGCCCCCCGGGTCCTCGTCCTCGACGAGCCGACCGTCGGCCTCGACCCGCGCCAGATCGTGAAGGTGAGGGACCTGATCCGCGACCTGAAGAAGGACCACACGATCCTTCTCTCGACGCACATCCTTCCGGAGGTGGAGCTCGTCTGCGACCGCGTCGTCATCATCGACCGCGGGAAGATCGTCGCGACGGGAACTCCGGAGACGCTCCGCCAGCAGCTGACGCAGGCGCCGGGGCTCGCGGTCGCGATCCAGGGAGAGGTCCCCGACGCCGACGGGATCCTGCGGAGGCTCCCGGGCGTCGTCCGCGCGGCGCGGATCGGCGCGGGCGGGGAGACGCGCGTCCTGCTCGAGGCGGAGCGCGGCGCCGACCTGCGGGAGGCCGTCTTCCGCGAGTGCGTCGCCCGCAGCTGGACGCTCCTCGAGCTCGCGCCCCGGCAGGCGACCCTCGAGGACGTCTTCGTCCGGCTCCTCGCGACGCGGGACGCGGAAGAGGGGCCGGGCGGCGAGGGCCTTCCGGCGGCCGTCGAGGAGACCGGGGCCGGGGAGGTGAAGCCGTGAAGGCTCTCCTCGCGATCCTCAAGAGGGAGTTCCTCGCCTACTTCTTCTCGCCGCTCGCCTACGTCGTCCTGACGGCGTTCCTCTTCATCAACGGCTACGTCTTCTACGCGATCCTCCTGTCGCTGAACAGCCCGGAGACCCCGCGCCAGGAGCTGATGGCCCTCTTCTTCAAGAACGTCTTCTACTGGATCTTCATGATGCTCGTCTCCTCGATCGTGGCGATGCGCCTCGTCTCCGAGGAGCGGAAATCGGGCTCGATCGAGGCGCTCCTGACCGCCCCCGTCGGCGAGGGCACCGTGATCGCCGGGAAATTCCTCGGGGGCCTGACGTTCTTCCTCTTCCTCTGGCTCCCGACGGTCCTCTACCCGGTCGCGCTCTCGCGGTACGGCAAGATCGACTTCGGCCCGATCGCCTCGAGCTACCTCGGCATCGCGCTCTTCGGGGCGCTCTTCATCGCGGCCGGGACGTTCGCCTCGGCGCTGACGAAGAATCAGATCATCGCGGCGATCGTCAGCTTCGTCATGATCCTCGCGCTCTTCCTCGCCGGGGTCTTCCGGGAGCTCGTCACCGACCCGAAGCTCCGGGAGGGGCTCGGGTACCTGAACCTGATCGAGCACATGGACGACTTCGCGCGCGGCCTCGTCGACACGCGGCGCGTCGTCTACGTCGTCTCGGCGGTCGTCTTCTTCCTCTTCCTCGCCACGAAGTCCCTCCAGGGCAACAAGGGGAAGTGAGATGAGCGAGAGCCGCACCGCCCGCCGCGTCAGCCTCGCGCTCGCCCTCCTCGTCGGCGCCGGGATCCTGGTCCTCGTGAACTGGCTCGGCGCGCGTCACTACAGGCGCTTCGACTGGACGAGCGCCGGCCTCTACACCCTCTCCCCGAAGTCGACGGAGGTGATGAAGGCGCTGACGAAGCCGGTCTCCGCGACGGTCTTCCTGACCGAGGGCTCCCCGCTCTACGCCGAGACCCAGGAGCTCCTGAAGCGCTACCAGGCGGCCTCGCCCC
>JAGOBQ010000342.1 GCA_017999215.1 Thermoanaerobaculia bacterium | reverse complement strand
GTCCTCGTCGGGGAGCTGCCGCGCGCCCCAGGAGAAGCCCGCGAGCTTCGCCGACTTCAGCGTCTTTCGGAGCCGGGCGAACCGCGTCGGCGCGGCTTCTCCCTCTTCCTCGTCGGCCATCGTCACGAAGAGCGTCTGCTTCAGCTCCTTCCTCGACTCGAGGAACCGCGCGAGGCGGCCGAGGATGACGTCGTCGTCCCAGGCGAGCGACGGGGAGGCCGCGATAGCGGCCCCGAAGAGGCCGGGCCGCTCGACGAGCGCCGTCAGGACGAAGAGGCCGCCGAGCGAGTGCCCCGCGAGGACGCGGAGCGGCGCGGTCCGGTACTTCGCCTCGACGAAGGGGATCAGCTCCTTCTCGAAGAAGTCGAGGAAGCGCGACGCGCCCCCGCTTCCCTCCACGAGGACGCGGGTGCCGTCGGCCTGGCGTCGGAAGGCCTTCGTCGGCGTCAGGTCGCGCGTGCGGTTCGTGTTCGCGACGCCGACGACGATGACGTCGGGCATCCGGCCGTTCCGGGAGAGGAAGTCGACCGTCCCCCGCGTGTGGACGAGGTGCGCGTCGCCGTCCGTCATGTAGAGGACCGGGTAGCGGGCGGTCCCCTGCTCGTACCCCCGCGGCGTCGAGACGAGGATCGTCCGCTCCTCCCCGAGGACCTTCGAGGTGAGCTTCAGGGTCTCGCCGATCGTGATCGGCTCCGCGGCGGGGGCCGACCAGGCCGCGGCCACGAGCGCGAGGGAGGCGACGAGGACGGACGGGACACGCGGCATGTGGACCTCTCTTCCGCCCCGGTCGACGGAACGCACGGGGCACCTGCAGGTTCCTCCCCCCGGCTACGCATCCCGGCGCCGCTATGTTTCGTGCCTCCGTCCGGCCGGGGCCGTCGGAGGCCCCGCAGCTCCCCGACCGAGCCCGTCAGCCCTGGTTACGCCCGGCTGGCGGGCTTCCGGACCGGCCGGAGGAGGCGCTCGCGGCGCGCTCGCGCCCCCGCCAGCTCTCGCGCTGGCCGAGGACCTTCCAGAGCGGGCCGCGCTGGTGTCGGCGCCGGAGCATCTCGAGGACCCCCGTCGAGGTGTTCACGTCGAGCCCCGGGACGATCCAGCTCCTCCGGCGCGAGGCCTCGTCGGCCACCCGCGCCGCGATCCGCCGGAGCGCCGGCTCCGCCGGGTAGAAGACGGGGTCGAGGAGGCACTGGTCCGGCGCGACGACGCCCTCGCGGAGGGCGACGTCGTGGAGCTCGGTCCCCGCGTAGATCCGGATGCCGACCATGACGATGACGGCCTCGGGCCGGAGCTCGTCCATGAGCGCGACGCTCTCGGCGATCGTCTCGTCGTTCTCGCCGGGGCCGCCGAAGAGGAGGTAGTGGGCCGTCGCGACACCGGCCTCGCGACAGAGGCGAGCCGCCTCGCGCACCTCGTCGACCGTGAACGACTTTCCGAGGCTCCGGAGCATCGCGGGCGAGCCCGAGTCGGTCCCGAGCTCCACGGCGTCGCAGCCGGCCCGCACCATCAGGTCGAGGAGCCCCGCGTCGAGGTGGCCGGGGTTCACGAAGGCCGACCAGGAGAGCCGGAGGTCCGCCTCGATCATCGCCGTGCAGAGCTCGCGCGCCGCGGGCTCGGGGAAGTTGAAGATGTCGTCGCAGAACTCGACGTAGTCGACGCCATGGTCGTCGACGAGGGTCCGGAGCTCGCGGACGACCTCGGCGGCGGGGCGGGTCCTCACCCGGCTCCCCTCGAGGACCGGGTAGGTGCAGTAGACGCACGCGAACGGGCAGCCGCGTTTCGTCTGGACGTTCGCGGCCCCGCCCTCCGTCAGGTAGCGCGAGACGTCGAAGAGCTCCCGGTTCGGGACCCCGATCGAGGCCGGGACGCGCGGGCTCGCCGGCACGCCGTCGCCCGGGACGACGACCCCGGGGAGCCCGGACGGGGCGATCCCCGCCTCGATCCGCTCGAGGAGCCGCGGCACGACCTCCTCCCCCTCGCCCACGACGCCGCAATGGGCCCCGGTCGCGGCGAGGAGGGCGCGCGGCTCGAGCGAGAAGCCCGAGCCCCCGAGGACGACGACGGCCCGGTCCCGGCAGAGGCCGACGACCTCGCGCACGCCGTCGACGTACGACCGGCTGACCGGCCAGGTGACGTTGTCGAGGTTCCGGATCGAGACGAGAACGACCGCGGGCCGCGCCTCGTCGAGCGCGCGGACGACCGCCGCCGGGACGTCCTCCTCGAAGCAGAGGTCGAGGAGGCGCACGAAGTGCCCCGCCCGCGCGAGGGGGCCGAGGAGGTACGAGAGGCCGAGGGGGAAGACGGGCGAGGGGTCCCTCTCCCGGTTCGCCGAGATCATCAGGACCTTCAAGCCGCGACCGTCCTTCCGCCCGGGATTTCAGGCATCCGCCACCTTGCGCCCGAGGGCGCTCCGGAAGCCGAAGTTCATCGGCCCGAAGGCCGGGAGCGAGCGGTGGAGCGACAGGCGCCGCCACATCGACCCGAACGAGTAGAAGCGTCGCGTGAGCTCGTCGTAGCCCCGCTCGAGCTCCTCGACGGTCATCCCCTTCGGGCGGTAGTTCACGTGCTCCATGTCGTAGTTGCGCCAGTCGCTCGAGAGGATCCGGTCCTCCGCGAGGAGGCGCTCGCGGATCTTCGTCCCGGGATAGGGCGTCAGGATCGGGAAGATCGCCGCCTCCAGGCGGGCCTCCTCGCAGAAGCGGAACGTCCTTTCGAACACTTCGGGGCCGTCGCCGTCGAGCCCGAGGACGAACGAGCCGAGGATGCCGATGCCGTTCTCGCGGAACGCGCGCGCGGCCTCGACGTAGGTCGCGACCTTGTTCGTCTTCTTCCCCATCGCCTCGAGGGCCCGCTCGTCGAGCGACTCGAAGCCGACGAAGAGCCCGATGCAGCCCGACTCCCCCATCGCCGCGAGCAGCTCGGGGTCTTCCGCGAGGTCGAGCGAGGCGTGGGAGAGCCACTTCATCCCGAGCCCCTTCATCCCCCGGAAGAGCGCGAGCGAGTAGCCGCGGTCGACGACGATGTTGTCGTCTACGAAGAAGGCGTAGGAGCCCCGCTTCCGCATCCCGGCGAGCTCCGCGAGGACGGCGTCCACCGGGCGCTTGCGGTACTTCCGGCCGAAGTAGGCCGTCACCGAGCAGAACTCGCAGTCGTAGGGGCAGCCGCGCGTCGTCTGGATCGTGTTCGTCAGGAGGTAGCCCTTGCCGTCGAAGATGGCGCGGCGGGCGACCGGGATCGCCGCGGTGTCGACGAGGGCGTCGGCCTTGTAGACCTTCTGAAGCCGGCCGGCCCGGAGGTCCTCGAGGAGCCGCGGCCAGGCGGCCTCGGCCTCGCCGACGACGACGGCGTCGACGTGCCCGAGCGCCTCCCACGGCAGGTTGCTCGCGTGGAAGCCGCCCATGACGACGGTCTTCCCGCGGCTCCGGAAGGCGTCGGCGATCTCGTAGGCGCGGACGGCCTGCGCCGTCATGCCGGTGATCGCGACGACGTCGGCCGGGTCGTCGAGGTCGACCGGCCCGAAGCCCTCGTCGCAGAGCTCCGTCTCCCACCCCTCGGGCGTCGACGCGGCGACGACCGCGAGCGAGAGGCTCGGGAACCGGAACGACATCTCTCCCCAGAGACGCCCCTTCGGCCAGCCCGGCAGTACGAAGAGGATGCGCGACCCCACGGTCGCGCATTCTCACCGAGACGGGACCGCGGGCGCCACCCCGGATCCGCTGGGGCTCCTTCTTCTCCGCCCCGAAAGGAGCCCGGGCCGCCACGCGCACGCCGATGCGGGCTCTTCCGGCCAGAGTCCTTATCATCCGCCTGCCTTGGAGCAGTCTTCCCGAGCCGGCCGTCAGCCGACGAGTGAGTCTTTCGCCGCCGCCGCGGGCCGCCGCGCTCCGCCCGAGGAGCCGCGACCGCGATGAGCCTCGCTCCCGGCGTTCGCCTTGGCCGCTCTCCGGGGGGCGCGCTTCCCGGGGGGTGCTACTCGCCACCCCCCGGACCCCCCAGGGTCCACGAAGCGGCGAACGGCATAGGCGACGCGATTCGATACGCCGAACGCCGCCCCCCGGTCCCCCCACGGTGCTGCGCATGACGCTCGCCCCCGGCACCCGCCTCGGTGGCTACGAGGTCTCCGGCCCCCTGGGCGAGGGCGGGATGGGCGTCGTCTACCGGGCGACCGACAGCAAGCTGAAGCGCGAGGTCGCCATCAAGGTCCTCCCCGAGGCGTTCTCCGCCGACGCCGATCGCCTCGCCCGCTTCGAGCGCGAAGCCCAGCTCCTCGCCCAGCTCCAGCACCCGAACATCGCCTCGATCTACGGCCTCGAGGAGGCGCACGGCGTCCGCGCCCTCGTCATGGAGCTCGTGGAGGGTGAAGACCTCTCCGAGCGGCTGAAGCGCGGCGCGCTCCCTCTCGACGAGGCCCTCGGCGTCGCGCGGCAGATCGCCGAGGCACTGGAAGCCGCGCACGAAAAGGGAATCGTCCACCGCGACCTCAAGCCAGGGAACGTGAAGCTCGCGGCGGAGGGCAAGGTCAAGGTCCTCGACTTCGGCCTCGCCAAGGCGATGGACCCGCCCGCGGGGAGTGCGTCCGCCGCGGACCTCGCGCACTCGCCCACGCTCATGAACTCCCCCACGATGACCGCCGCGCAGGGGACGCAGCTCGGCGTCATCCTCGGCACCGCAGCCTACATGAGCCCCGAGCAGGCCCGCGGCGGAGCGGTCGACAAGAGGGCCGACGTCTGGGCTCTCGGCGTCGTCCTCCACGAGATGCTGACCGGCCGGTCGCTCTTCGCGGCCGACACGGTGAGCGACACGCTCGCCGGAGTCCTCCGGGCCGAGATCGACCTCGCGAAGCTGCCGGCCGGGACGCCCCCCGCGCTCCGGCGGCTGCTGCGCCGCTGCCTCGAGCGCAACCCGAAGAACCGCCTGCACGACGCGGCGGACGCACGGCTCGTCCTCGTCGACCTCGAGGCGGGCATCGCGGACGAGACGCGCGCCCCCGCCCCGGCGTCCGACCCGCGCGGTCGGCGGCGCGAGGTCGCCGCCTGGTCCCTCGCCGCGGTCGCGCTGCTCGTGGCGGGCGGCCTCTTCCTCGGGCGGGACGCCGCCGAGCCCACCGCGCCGC
>JAGOBQ010000344.1 GCA_017999215.1 Thermoanaerobaculia bacterium | reverse complement strand
ACGGCGTCCCCCTCCGCCCGATCAACGCGCGCGCCGAAGGCCTCGCCGGAAAGCCGATGTTCCGCGACGCGCTCCGGCACCGGCGCGCCCTCGTCCCCGCCGACGGCTTCTACGAGTGGCGGGCCGAGGAGCGGGGGAAGACCCCCTGGCACTTCCGCCTGCGCGGCGGAGAGCCCATCGCGTTCGCCGGCCTCTGGGAGCATCGCGAGACCGCGGGCGGCCCGGCCCTCGAGACGTTCGCGATCGTGACGACGGAGGCGAACGACGTCGTCCGGCCCGTCCACGCGCGGATGCCGGTGATCCTCGACGCCGAGGCCGAGGCGCTCTGGATGCGCGAGGGCGCGCTCTCCCCCGAAGAGGCGGAGCGCTGCCTCCGCCCGCTCGATCCCTCGAGGATGGAGGCCTGGGCCGTCTCCTCCTGGGTGAGCTCTCCCGCGCACGACGGGCCGCGCTGCGCTGAGCCGGCGGGCTGAGACCGGCCGGCCCGTCCGTCCTTCCCTTCCTCCGGTCGCCTCCCTAGACTGCCCTCCCGATGCACCCCGACTTCCGCGCCGCCTTCAACCGCGCGTTCTCCCCCGCGCTCGCCCGCGGCCAGGCCGCCGGCCTCGCGCGGCGCGCGGGGCGCGAGCCCGGCTTTCGCCTCGCCGAGACGCCGGTCTTCCTGACGCGCGAGCTCGAGGAGCGGCTGGTCGCGGCGTCGCACGGGATCCTGGCGCAGCTCTCCCGCCCCGAGACCGTCGCGCGGCTGCGGCGCTTCGTCCCGCCCGAATGGGATACGCCGGGAATGGACGCGCTCCCGTCGATCGCGCAGGTCGACCTCGCCGTGACGCGGGCCGCCGACGGGAGTCTCGAGCCGAAGCTCGTCGAGCTCCAGGGCTTTCCGTCCCTCTCGGCGTTCGAGGTGCTGCAGGCGGACGCGTGGGAGGCCGCCCTCGAGGGGATTCCGGGTCTTCCCACGGGGGGATGGAGCCCCTATTTCTCCGGCCTCGGGCGAGCTTCGTTCCTCGACCTCTTCCGCCGGACCGTCGTGGCCGGGCACGACCCCGAGACGGTCGTCCTCCTCGACCTCCGCCCCGAGCGCCAGAAGACCGCCGTCGACTTCGACGCGACGCGAAGGCTGCTCGGCGTCGAGGCCGTCTGCGCGACGGAGGTCGAGAAGGAGGGGCGCCGCCTCTACCGGCGGAAGGGCGGCCGGCGCGTCCCGATCGAGCGAATCTACAACCGCGTCGTCTTCGACGAGCTGGCCCGCTCGGGAGACCGGCTCCCGTTCGACTTCCGCGACGACCTCGCCGTCGAGTGGGCGCCCCACCCGAACTGGTTCTGGGCCTTCTCGAAGGCGGCGCTGCCGCTCCTCGACCACCCGGCCGCGCCGCGGGCGCGGACGCTGGACGCGCTCGCCGCCCTCCCGTCCGACCTCGAGTCGGGGTGGGTCCTCAAGCCGCTCTTCTCCTTCGCCGGCGGGGGCGTGAACGTGGAGCCGACGGGCGCCGACGTCGCGGCGGTCCCCGCCGCCGAGCGGGACCGGTGGTGCCTGCAGGAGCGGATCGATTACGCGCCCGCCCTCGAGGCCGCGGACGGCGGCGGGGTGAAGGTCGAGATCCGGATGATGTTCTTCCGGCCCGACGCGGAGCCTTCGTTCACCCTCGGCCTGAACCTCTGCCGCCTCTCCCGCGGGAAGATGCACGGCGTCGACTTCAACCGCGACTTCACCTGGGTCGGCTCCTCGGTGGCGCTCCGCCCGGCCGGGGGATGGCCGGAGCCGGACACCAGAGGCGCTTGACAGAAGCCCCCCGCGCGGAGATCGTCCTCGAAAAGACGCGGGAGGCTCACGTGCCGCAGAACCTGAAGGGTCTGAAGGTCCTTTTCCTCGTCGCTCCGAAGGGCTTTCAGGCCGAGGAGCTCGACAAGCCGCGGCGCGTCCTCGAGGCGGCCGGCGCGGAGATCGTCGTCGCCACGACGGCGGCTGGCGGCGCGACGGCGCAGGACGGCGCTTCCCTCGACGCCGTGCCGATCGTCGAGCTGCGCCCGACCGACTTCGCCGGAGCGGTCGTCGTCGGCGGTCCCGGCGCCACGGACCTCTGGGAGAACGGGATCGCGCACAAGTTCTTCCGGATGACGGCGCACGACGGCAAGCCGGTCGGGGGGCTCTCCCTCGGCGTCGGCTTCCTCGCGAAGGCCGGCCTCCTCGAGGGCAAGTCGGCGACGATCTGGGTCACCCCGGAGGCCCTGCGCACGCTGAAAGACGGAGGGGCGCGCTACGAGAAGAAGCCGGTCGTCGTGGCCGGCGGCGTCGTGACCGCCGACGGCCCCTCCTCCGCCGAGAGCTTCGGGAACATCTACGCCGAGCTCCTCGACGGCTCCCGGAGCCGGTCCGGGCGCGTCACCCGCTGACGGCGGCGAGCCGCCCCTTCAGATTCGCGCGAGCGCGGCGCCCCAGTGGAGGCCCGCGCCGAGGGCCGTGAAGCCGACGAGCGAGCCCGGCCCGATCCGCCCCGCGTCGACGGCCTCGTCGTAGACGAGCGGGAGGGTGGCCGCGGTCGTGTTGCCGTACTTCTGGATGTTATTGAAGACCTTCCCGTCCGGCAGGCCGAGCACCTTCTGGACCGACTCGTTGATCCGGAGGTTCGCCTGGTGCATCAGGAGGAGGTCGAGCTCCTCCAGCGCGTAGCCGCTCCCCGCGAGGACCTCCCGCACCGCCTCCGGCATCAGGAGGCTCGCGAGCCGGAAGACCTGCCGCCCCTCGACGATCGGGATCGTGCCGAGGCTCTCGAACATCTCCGGCGTGAAGTAGGGACGCGACTTGCAGCCGCCTCCCGGGACGTAGAGCTTGTCCCAGTGGTTCCCGTCGGTCTTCAGGACGATGCCGAGGAAGCCGCGGCCGTCCCCCGACTCGTTCGCTTCGAGGACCATCGCTCCGGCGCCGTCGCCGAAGAGGACGGCCCGGTCCCTCATTCCCGTCGCCCGCTCGTACCAGTACGGGTCGCACGGTCCCGGGCTCTTCCCCAGCATGACGTCCCAGACGGACTCCGGCCACGGCATCAGGCCCGAGTGAACCTCCGCTCCGACGAGCAGGACCCGGTCGAACGCACCGGAGCGGATGAAGGCGTCGGCCGTCTGAAGGCCCGATAGGAAGCCGGCGCACTGCATCCGGATGTCGAGGGCAGGCGTCGTCGTCAGGCCGAGACGCGCCGCGAGGAGACTGCCGCTCCCCGGGAAATAGTGGTCCGGCGTCATCGTCGCGAAGACGACGAGGCCGACGTCGGACGGCGAGAGGCCCGCCTTCTCGAGCGCCCGCCGCGCGGCGTGCTCGGCGAGCTCCGCAGGGCCGACGCCGGGCCGGACGAACCGGCGTTCGCGGATGCCGGTCCGCGGCAAGATCCACTCGTCGGTCGTGTCCATGATCTTCGAGAGCATCTCGTTCGTGACGACTTGCGGCGGGACGTAGCTTCCGGAGGAACGGATGACGGTCGTTCTCGGCGCGTTGCTCATCGGCGAGGCGAAAGTCTAGCCGACGGCCGCGCCGGCCCGAAGTCGGACGACGGTCGCGCCCCAGCCGCCCCTCTCCGGGGGGGCGTCGCGGAACTCCTCGACGAGGGGCGAGCGGGCGAGGACGGCGCGGACGATCCGCCGCTGCGCGCCGACCCCTCGCCCGTGGACGATCCGGACCTCGGCGAAGCCGTGCCCGGCCGCCTCCGCGAGGTACTCCTCGACGACGGAAGCCGTCTCCGACGGGCGGAAGGTGTGCAGGTCGATCACGTCCTCGACCGGGAGGATCACCGGAACGTCCTCTTCCGTGTCCACGGCCACAGTGTAGGGCCGGCACGCCGGTTGAAGGAGCAGGTCCGGCGGCGGAGAATGGCCGCCGAACGGAGGAAGACCATGAAGCACCGACTCGTCGTGGCCGCGGGGCTCCTCGCGGCCCTCGCCTCGTCCACGGCGCTCGCCGCCAAACCGCGCGTCGCCGTCATCGAGTTCAAGGACAAGACCCAGCACTACTCCTGGTACCGCGCCGGCGAGGCCGCGCAGGACATGCTCGTCACCGAGCTCGTCAAGTCCGGGAAGTACCGCGTCATCGAGCGCGAGCAGCTCGCGGCGATCATGCAGGAGAAGAACCTCTCGCTCTCCGGCGAGATCGACCCGAAGACCGCCGTCAAGGCGGGCAAGCTCCTCGGCGTGGAGTACATCGTCACGGGGGCCCTCACCGAGCTGGGCGTCGCCGACCGCGGGGCCCGCGTCCCCGGCGTCTTCGGCATCCCGTCCGTGCGCGTCGGCTCGCAGAAGATGGACGCCGCGATCGACGCCCGGATGATCAACACGACGACGGGCGAGATCGTCTGGGCCGACTCCGCGAAGGAGTCGACCTCCGACGCGCAGGTCTTCGTCGCGGGCGCCGGCGGCGGCGTCGACGACAAGCGGAAGCTCGACCGCGTCCTCCGCCCCGTCGTCGTGAAGCTCGCCCAGTCGATGGGGAAGGTCGACGCCCCGAGCTCGGGCCTCGGCGGCGCGAGCGACGCGTCGGGCATCGCCGGGAAGGTCGCGAAGGTCGAAGGGGGCTCGGTCTACCTGAACGTCGGCGCCGAGGCCGGCGTGAAGGAGGGCGACACGTTCGACGTCTACCGCGTGGGCAACGTCATCAAGGACCCGGACACCGGCGAGGTCCTCGGCTCCGACGAGACGAAGGTCGGTCGCGTGAAGATCACGAAGGTGATGGGCGCCCGCCTCTCGACCGCGTCCGTCGTGAGCGGCTCGGGCTTCAAGCCGGGCGACATGATCAAGAACTGACGTCGCTCCGCATCCGGACGAAGAGCGGCGGGCCTTCGGGCCCGCCGTTTTTCGTCTTCGCCTCCGAAGGACGCCTAGCGCCGGCCGAGGAGCTCGCAGGCGTCTTCGATGCCGTCCGCGCAGGCCTCCCGGAGGAGCGCGCCGGCCCGGCGCCCGTCCCGGACCTCGACGGCGCGAAGCGCCCGGGCGACCCGGACCGCACGGTTCCCCGGAGCCCGTTCGGCCGCCGCGGCGAGCTCCTCGTCCAGATCGCCGCGGACGTCTCCGAACGCGAGGCCGAGGATCCAGTTCGCGTCGGGGCCCGGGTTCATCCCTTTCCCCTTCATCA
>JAGOBQ010000340.1 GCA_017999215.1 Thermoanaerobaculia bacterium | reverse complement strand
CCCTGGGCCTTCAGCCGGTACGTCACGGAGGAGGACTACGCCTACGTCTCGACGGAGACCGTCAGGGAGAACTTCGAGAGCGGGTTCGGGTTCGACCGGGACACGTTCGACATGAACCAGTCCATGCACCCGCTGCACGGCAGCCTCTACTTCAACGCCGCCCGGTCGAACGGCTACAGCTACTGGGAGTCGGGGGCGTTCACGCTGGCGAGCAGCTTCCTCTGGGAGTGCTGCATGGAGAACACGCCGCCCGCGATCAACGACCTCGTGAACACGACCCTCGGCGGCATGTCGCGCGGCGAGATGGCCCACCGTCTCGGCGTGATGATCCGGGACAACCGGGCAATCGGCCGCAACCGCTTCTGGCGCGAGGTCGGCGGGGCGATCGTGGACCCCGTGGGCGCCTTCACCCGGCTCCTCCACGGTGAGCTCGCCGGTCCGTTCCCGAACCCGGACGAGCGCTTCCCGAGCCGGTTCAGCGTGGTCGGCGACCTCGGCTACCGGCACGTCAGCGCCGGAGCCGAGGACCCCGACCAGGGGATCGTCTCGCTCTCCGCGGTCTACGGCGATCCCTTCGCCGGGGAGATTCGGAAGCCTTTCGATTCCTTCTGGCTGGAGGCCGACGTCGCCACGACGGGCGTGAAGCGCGTGCAGGGGCGGGGCGTCCTGAAGGGGTGGGAGCTGGGCGACCCGACCGGCCGGCTGCGGCACGTCATCGGCGTCTTCCAGGAGTACGAGTACTTCGACAACGAGTCCCAGGTCTTCGCCGCTCAGATCTTCAGCGTCGGGCTCCTGTCGCGCTACGACCTTCGGAAGGACCTCTATGTCCGAACGGACGTCACCGCAATCGCGTTTCCGCTCGCCGCGATCCGGACGGTCGACACCCTGAACCCGGAGACGGGCCGGACCTACGACTTCGCGCCCGGCGGGGGATTCCGGGGGGACGCCCGCCTCTATCGCAAGGAATGGGAGATCGTCCGGGTCGGCTACGGAGTCGCCTTCGCCCACACCGCGAACGGGACGTCCCGCAGCAACACTCTGCAGTTCTTCCGCGCCTCGGCGCGCCTGCCGCTCTCGCGGTCCGTCGGCGCGGGGGCCGGGTACTCGTGGTACAGCCGCAGGACGACCTACCCGGGCTTCCAGGAGCCGCCCGCCTCGCAGTCCGAGTGGCGCCTGGTCGCGAGTCTCAGCCTGTAGCGAGCCCGCGGGCCGGACGGCTCGAGGGGTCGAGCGGCACCGTCCCGTACCCCGCCGGACTCCGCCGTCAGCGGATCTCGAAGTCGGCGACGACCGGCAGGTGGTCGCTGGCGATGCGCGAGACCCGCAGGCGGCAGCGCCTCGCCGCGAGGAGCCGGAGCGGTCCGCGGTAGAAGATCCGGTCGAGAGGACCCCTGGGAAAGAAGGACGGATAGGTGAGGAGCGTCCCGTCGCCCCTCGGGGTGCACTCCGTCGCGGAGCGGAACTGCATCGCTCCCGTGAAGTACGGGAAGAGCTGCGAGCGCCAGTCGTTGAAGTCGCCTCCGACGAGGCAGGCGGCGTCGGTCGGCAGGGAAGCGAGCTCGCGGGACCGGCCGAGGAGCGCGACCTGCAGGAGGCGCTGACGGGCCGAAAGGCCCAGGTGCAGGTTGAAGACCTCGAGCGCGCGGGTGCGGCCCGAAGGGTCCTCGAGGGCGATGGCGGTGTGCTGGCAGCCGCGCCGTTTCGTCGTTCCGATCGTCAGGTCGATGTTGCGCTCCAGGAGGATCGGGTGCCGGCTGAGGGTGGCGTTGCCGTAGCGCCCCTTTCGGAGTGTGACGTTGTGGCCGATGGCCATGTGGGGGTATCCCGCGCTCGAGGCCAGCTCCCGGGCGAGGTCGAGTCCGCGCGACCGCGGAACGCCGTCGTCGACCTCCTGCAGCAGGACGACGTCCGGCGCGTGGCTCTCGAGGATGCGGATGACCCGGTCGGGCCGGAAGCGCCGGTCGATCCCGATCGCGCGGTGGATGTTGTAGGTCATCACGCGGAAGCGCATCGGTTCCGTCATTCCGCCGCGACCTTCGAGGGAGCGCGGGAGACCCGCCGCGCGGAGCGGGCGAGGAGGGCCAGCCCGAACCACAGGCTCATCGCGGCGAGCGGCCAGGCCAGGAAGCGCGGCCAGAAGAATCCGACGGCGGCCACGCCGGCGAGCAGGAGGCCGCCCTCGGCCATGAGCCACCTCTCGGCCGCGCCGTGGAGCCGGCGTGCCGCCAGGACCGACCCGAGGGCGTTGCCGACGCGGAGGGCGCCGGCCGCGGCGCGCGTCGTGCTCCCGCCGGCGCCGCGGACCCGGGGGAGGCGGACGCTCCCCGCGGGCCGCACCCTCGACCAGCGGCGGAGCACGATCTCGGTGGCCTCTTCGAGGTCTTCCTGGAACATCTCCTCCATCCTGCCTCCGAACGCCTCGTTCTCTACGACGACGTCCAGCTCCCGATTCCCGATCCAGCTCGCCAGGTTGAGGTTCGTGGAGCCGACCCGCGCCCAGCGCGCGTCCGCGACGGCGGTCTTTGCGTGGAGCATGGAGCCGTTCCACTCGAAGACGCGAACGTCCGCCTCGAGGAGAGCGCGATACCCGGCGCGGGACACGGCCTGCGCCAGCGGGATGTCGCTGCCCGGGCCGGGGACGAGGAGGCGGACGTCGACGCCGTCCTGCGCCGCGGTCCGGAGCGCCTGGACGTAGTTGGACGTACCGGCGAAGTAGGCGTCGGTGAGCCAGAGCGTCCGGCGGGCGAGCGACGCGACGAGCGGGTCGAGGCGGTAGAGGCCGCCCGTGCCCGGCGTCGTCGCGATCACGCGCAGGTCGACGTCGCCTCCCGCGACCGGCTCGGGCGCGGGGACCTCGCCGGGCGGCAGCGGCGGACCCGCGGCCGACCAGGAGTCCGCGAAGGCGTGGGCCACCGTCGCCACGACGGGGCCCCGGACCTCGACTCCCGTGTCCCTCCAGCCCGGCAGGCCGCGCTTTGGATCGCCTTCCCACATCCGGCCCAGGCAGAGCCCGGTGACGAAGGCGACCCGATCGTCGACGACGAGGCACTTGCGGTGGTCCCGGACGATCCATCCGAGCGGCTGGCCGGGGCGCGGCGGGTTGAAGCAGCGTACCTCGGCGCCGGCCTGCCTCAGGTCCCGCCAGAAGCGGGCCCGGGCCTTGCCGAGGCACCCGAACCAGTCGTAGAGGACGCGAACGTGCACGCCCTCGCGCGCCTTCTCCCGCAGAGCGTCCGCGAAGCGCCGGCCCACGGCGTCGTCGTGGACGAGGTAGTTCTCGAAGTGGACCGACCGTCGCGCCGAGGCGATGGCCGACAACCAGGCCGGATAGTTCTCCTCGGCGTCGCGAAGGAGGCGGACGGTGTTCCCGTGGACCAGGGGAGCGCCGGCGACGCGCGAGAAGACCTGGTCCGCGAGCTCCCGGAGCTTCGCGGGCTCGGCCGAGGCGGGAATCAGGGAACGCGTCTCCGCGGGCCCCCTCTCCGGGGCCGTCGACTCCCGGCCGGTTTCCGCGTTGCGTCCCATTCCGTCGACTCCTGGCCCGGCCCGGAGCGCGCCGGGAAGCTTGCCGTTCCCGCCCGCCCACGCCGCTTCCTTGAAAAGCCTGCCCGCCCATTTGCACTTCCTCCAGCCGCGCGGCGGCGGGAGCTCGAAGCAGCCCGGCGCCGGGTCAGGCGGCTCGGCGGCGGAGCGCGATCGCGTTCAGGGCGGCGACGTTCTTCACCTGGTTCGGAACCAGCGTCTCCTCGAGGAGCGTCTTCGTGGGTCCCTCCGTCACCTCGAGGGCCTCCTCGTATTCACCGAGGCCGTGCTCCTCACCCTCGAGCAGCGAGGAGATCGCCGCGGACGCTCCGAGGAGGTTGGCGGAGAACTGGAACGCCCTCGCGAAGGCGCCCCAGGCTCCGGCGGAACCGGCGGGCGCGCCTCCCAGCCGGAAGACCTCCGTCCGGAGGGCCTCCGCGGCGCGCGTGTGGTCGCCCGAGATGCGCCGAAGCTCGGCGACCTCGTCGTCCGTCAGGTCGCCGTCGAGGGTCAGCGCCTTCTCGTGGGCCTCCTGCGCGGAGATCTCTCCCCGCAGAAGGGAGTTCAGGACGTCGACGGAGCGGTCGGTGGCGGCGGGCGTGCTCATCGTGGTCGGTGCTCCCTGCCCGAATCGAAGCACCGCGCGTGCCACGCGCCGTGGCACGCCCCGTGCTCTCCCTGCTCCGAGTCTGGAGGACCCTGAACATGAGCACGAGCACTCTCATCATCATCGTCGTCCTGATCCTGTTGTTCGGAGGCGGCGGCTACTACTGGAGAGGCAGGCGCCGGTAGCGGCCGGGTCCCCTTTTCCGGAGGACCGGGACGCCCGAGCCCGGCCTTCGATCCCGGCGTGGGGCTCGGCGGCCGCCTGCCTGCGGCGCCGGCACTGCGCCGAAACCAATCCGCCGCGCGCGCGCGGCCCAGAGGAGAGACAAATGAAGACGACCGGACCGGCGCCGACGGCGCGCCTCGCATTTCGCGCCACCCTCGTGGCCCTGCTCCTCGCGGCGGGAGGGGCGGCGGCCCAGACCTGCCCGACGGGATCGACGATCCCCAACTTCCGTTTCGTGAGCAGCACGCGGACGGTTCCGCGGCAGGTCACGTACGCCTGGGGCGTCCCGACGGGCGCCCCTGCGGGGACGATCTACGAGGTCCTGCGCGGGGTGGCGCAGGACTACTGCACGGGCTTCTCCGCGCTCACGGTGGTCGCCGAGACGACCGCGACGACCCACACGGTGACGCTCGACACTCCCGACCGCGTCTACGAGTTCTGGGTTCGGGTGAAGGGCTGCACCGTGGGGGCGCCAGGAGCGTGGATCGACGACTCGTTCGTCGTGGCCCCGTCGTCTCCCTACCTCACGATCCCGAGCACTGCGGCGAACCAGGTCACGCTGACACTCACGCAGGACGACTCGCGGACCGCGGGTGTCGTCCTGGAGCGTCAGGATCCCGACGGGACCGTTCGGCAGATCGACACGCGCTACTTCCACGACATCTGCCCGGCCGGCAGCACACACGTCCTGACCGACTCCGGCCTCGCGCCCGGCACCTACAGCTACAGGGCCTGGGCGTTCAACCAGGGCACGTCC